>JAZSGE010000045.1:0-41443 GCA_045532575.1 Eubacteriales bacterium
TCCTGACCGAGCGCGATCCCGAGGGGCGGTATGCCCTTGCATACTTCGGCGAAGGGGAGAAGAGCATCGGCATCTTCGCGCATTGCGATGTGGTGCCCGCCGGTGACGGCTGGACGGTGACCGAGCCGTTTGCGCCCGTCCTGCGCGAGGGGGCGCTCTTTGCGCGCGGGGCCGGGGATAACAAGAACGGTGTTATCGCGGCGCTCTATCTTCTTATGGCGTTTCGCGATCTTGGGATCGCCCCCGGCTGCCGCCTGACCGTCTTCCTCGGCGGTAACGAGGAGACGGGGATGAGCGACCTTGAGGCCTTCCGTGCGGCGCACGCGGCGCCCGATATCTCGCTCGTGCCCGATAACGATCCTCCCGTCTCGCTTGGCGAAAAGGGGCGGACGGCCGGGTGGCTGGTATCGCCCCCCGTTTTGCACGTGATCGAGGATTTTACAGGGGGCGAGGCCTTCAATGTGGTGCTCGATAAGGCTACGGCCCGTCTCGAGTATTCCGAGGCTCTCCTGGCCTCGCTGTCGGCGGCGGTGGAGGGGCGCCCCGAGCTGTCCCTTGTGGCCGATCGGGAGGCAGGGGCCATCTGCCTTACCGCCAAGGGGCGCTCGGCGCATGCCTCGCACCCTGCCGATTCGGTCAATGCGGCGGCGGTGCTTGCCAAGCTCCTCGCCGCCTCGGATGCCATCCCTTTTGATGAGCGCACGGTGATGGCGAGCGCCGCGATGTTTGCGGGCGATCCCTACGGCGGTACGCTCGGTATTGCGGGGGAGGACCCCGCCTTCGGTCAGCGCACGGCGGTCGTCGGTATGGCGCGTGTCCGTGACGGGCGCCTTCTCCTTTCGGAGGACATCCGATACGGTGCCCCCTTCTCTCAGCTTGCTCCCCTCCTTTTTGAAGGGGTGGACGGCGAGGACTTTGAGTTTTACATGTCCGAGAGCCACGATGCCTTCGACCATGGCGATGACGATGCCGTGGCGGCGCGGCTGCTTTCGGCCTTCACCGCGGTGACGGGGGACACTCTCCCTCCCTACCGTAGCGGCGGTGGCACCTATGCCCGGGGGCTACCTCGGGCGTACAGCTTTTGCGCGTGCTATGCACCGAAGGGCCGGGAAAGCATGATCGCGTTGCCGGCCGGGCACGGCAGTGAGCATGCGCCCGATGAGTATGTGGTGATCGATGACCTCCTTCTCGGAATGCGCATCCTTGCCGAATACACACTCACTTCTGCCGATATTCTTTCGCATGAGTAAAGAATACTTCACAAAATGCGAGATCTGTCCGCGCCGTTGCGGTGCCGACAGGACGCGTGGCGAGTACGGGGCGTGTGGTGTGCCGATGGCGCCGCGCCTTGCGCGCGCCGGTCTGCATGCCTGGGAGGAGCCCTGCCTTTCGGGGACACGGGGCTCTGGGACGGTCTTCTTTTCCGGCTGCTCGCTCGGGTGTGTCTTTTGCCAGAACCGCGCGATCGCGGGGGGCGAGGTCGGGGCTGAGGTGAGCACCGACCGCCTTGTCGAGATCTTCCTTGAGCTGGAGGCGCGCGGCGCGCACAACGTAAATCTTGTGACGCCGACGCACTACGCGCCGCTTCTCCTTGAGGTCATACCGAGGGCGAGGGCGCGCGGGCTCTCTCTGCCGATCGTCTACAATTCGGGCGGTTATGAGCGCCCCGAGACCCTCGCTCTCCTCCGGGGACTCATTGACGTGTATCTCCCCGATTTCAAGTATGCCGACCCTGAGCTGGCCGCGCGGTATGCCGGTGCCCCCGACTACCCCGAGGTCGCAAGGGCGGCCCTCGCCGAGATGATCGCCCAGTGCGGGCCCCCTGCCTTCGATGCCGAGGGGCTGATGACGCGCGGCGTGATCGTGCGCCATCTGATGCTCCCCGGGGCGTACCGCAATTCACACGACGTCGTGAAGTATCTCGCCACCTTGCGCGATACGATCACGATCAGTCTTATGAATCAGTATACGCCGATGCCCGGCATCGCCGAGCGCTTTCCCGAGCTTTCGGAGCCTGTGCGCGACCGCGACTACCGCCGCCTCGTCGCGTACGCTGTCCGCCTCGGCATTGAACGTGCCTATGTCCAGGAGGGTGGCACCGTCAGTGAGAGCTTTATCCCGGAGTTTGACCTTTCGGGGGTTTTGCCCCGGGAGGGAGAATAACAAAAAGAGCAGACCTGAGTCTGCTCTTTTTCTTTGCGGTCATGCCTAAATCCGCAGCCTTAATACCCGACCTGCTCCCAGCAATCAAAGGGCGCCGCCAGCTCCTCGCTGACATAGACCTGGGTCTTCATCAGCTGGAGCATCGAGCTCGGGACAAGGGGAGTGACCGGCCCGTGAAGCACGAGGCGCGAGGTCATTCTCTGCCAGGACGAGAAGGTGCAGTTCGTGAGGAGGGCGTGGACCTCGATCCTCTCACGGGCATTCTTGACGTCGTACGGCCCGATGGTCGCGGCGCAGGGCGGCACGTCGGCAATATAGCCCGACTGACCGAAGACGCCGTGGAGCGAGTTCTGGGCGACGGTGAGGGGATGGAGCTTGACGACCTTGGCCTTCTGATCGAAGTACTCGTCGTCAAGGCTCGTCAGGATCTCCTTGTTGCCGAGGAACTCGGGAACGGGATCGATGAAGGCCATATGACCCGTCCATCCGGGCGAGGAGGAGCAGATGTCGGCGCCGCCCTCACCGCAGTCGGTGATCATATCCGAATAGTAGGAGATGTTCTTGTTCGTCGGGTAGTTGACGTTCTTCATGGGCATTCTGAGCTTCGGGTCGATCTGGTACACGAGGTACTTGAGCATCGAATGCGCAAAGCCCGACTGGTAGGTCTCGGGGGCGATGTTACCATCCTGGTCGGCCCACTCGTCCATGGCGAAGAGGTGGACCTTCGAGCAGTCGACCTTGAAATAGTTGATGAGCTGGGCGAGGGGAATGTAGGTCTCGGGCTCGGGGTTGCCGAGGATCAGGGTGATCTTCTTGCCGTTCTCCGAGGCCTCCTTGATGCGCGAGAAGAGGGTCGCGATCAAGACGGGGTGGGGGTTCTGCATGACCTTGATGTTGAAGTCGGGGTTCGCATGCTTCTCAAGGTCCTTGCCGCTGATCTTGCGCAGGCGCTCGCACACCTCTCTGTCCTTGAAGGGCACGTACTCGGCGCACTTAAAGTCAAATCTCGTGGGGGGATCAAAAATGATGTTTTCCATGGATCGTTCTCCTTTATCTTTTTTGTGCGAAATTCGCAAGGGTAACAGAATTATTTCACGCGCTCGCCGCCGAGGTAGACCGAGCGGACGTTGAACTCGGCATCCACCACGAGGAGGTTGGCGACATTGCCAACGGCGATCCGGCCGCGGTCGGTAAGGCCGAGGAGGGTGGCAGGGTTCTCCGAGGCGTACTTGAAGACCTGCGTGAGCGAGGCACCCGTGTGGGTCATCATGTTGCGGCAGGGGCCGTCGAGGATCATCTTGCTCCCGGCGATCTCGCCCGCAAAGTCAAAGTTGATGTCATCGGCACCGGCATACAGGTCACCGTCGGGGATCGGGCCCTCCGCCACAAAGGCATCGGCGATCAGGATGATGCGGTCATCGCCCTTGATCTTCTTGATAAGACGGAGCATATAGGGATCGACGTGAATGCCGACCTTGTCGCAGATGAGCTCGGTGTAGATCTCGTGGTTGTAAAGCGCCGTTTCGTCAACGCAGGCACTGCGGCACTCGGGGTAGCGCTGGAGCGTGCCCGTGGCGTTCGTGTGGTGGGTGGCAAGGCGCAGGCCATAGGGCATGAGGCGCTCGATATCCGCAGGGGAGGCCTCGCTGTGCGCCACCGAAAGGACAGCGGCGGGATTCTTTTCCTTCACGTAGCGGACGAAGTCGAGGATCCCCTCGCGCTCGGGTGCCAGACACCAGACACGGGCGATGTCGTAGGCGGCATCGACCACGGGGATGAAGTCCTCGCGCTTGATGGGGCCGCGCCAGGGGTTGCTCTCGCGGTTGCAGCCGTAGGCGGGATTGAGATAGGGGGCCTCCATGTAAAGGCCGATGATGTTCCTTGCCTTCCCCGACTCCATGGCGGCGCGGATCGTTTGGATCTCCTCGATCAGCTCCTCGCGCGTTGCGCTGAAGTAGAGCGCAGGCATCACATCGGTAACACCGTGCTCAAGAAGCGTGGCGGCCGCACGGATCGGGTCGTCTGTAAAGAAAACATTACCGTCGGCGTGCGTGTGGATATCAATGAGGCCGGGGCCGATATAGCCACCGTCAAGATCCACGACCTCGGCGCCGTCCGTCGGGACATGCTTGCCGAAGTCGGCGATCCTCCCGTCCTCGATGAGGAGGGTGGCGCCGCGGATGATGTGGTCGGACATCACGAGATTGGCGTTCGTGAGTGCAGTTTTCATGTGAGCCTCCTTGAGGGGTGCATATTAGCGGATCTTGCAGGACCGTTTGTACTGTGTCGGGGTCATCCCGGTATACTTGCGGAAGGCGGTGGAGAAGTAGTGCGAGTTCGAGAACATCAGCCGCTCGGAGATCTCGCAGAAGTTGCAGCCCGATTCGCGGATCAGGCGCTTGGCCTCGTGGATCTTCATCATATTGAAGTATTCGATCACCGAATAGCCGACGACCCGTGAGAAGTAGCGCGAGATGTAGGTCTTGCCAAAGGAGAGGGCACGCGACAGCTCCTCGAGCGTGAAGCGCGTATACAGGTGCTCCTCCATAAAGGCGATGATGCGGAGGACAAACTCATCCTCGGTGGGGCGGGGCGGAAAGAGGAGCTCGGGGACCGCCTCACGGTAATCGCCGGCCTCGCGGATGAGCTCGATCAGCATCAGCTCAAGGCGCAGGCGCACCGTTTGCTCACCGCCAAAAAGGTGGGTGCCCTCCCGCAGGCGGAGGCGGCGCAGCTTCGGATCGTTGAAGGGGAGCTCAAAGGTCGCCGAGGCCTCGTGCAGGATGGCCGAGATGTGCTGCTTTGTGGACATCGGGGCGGAAAGGCGCCGATCCTCAAAGTAATGCATGGCAGGGGAGCGGGTGGTGAAGGTCACAATGAAAATGTTGGGGGCAACCCCCTTGATGACCTCCAGCATGTGCGTTTCCCGCGGCTTGTGGAAGTACATCTCGCCCTGCGAGAGGCGGAGCGAGCGGCCGTCCGCCACGATGCCGCATTCCCCACGGTCGACAAACACAAGCTCCCAGGAATCGTGTGCCTCGGGCTCGTCACGGAAGGCATCGTCAAATTCAAAATAATAGAGCGAGGTGATCTCATCGATCGTTACCCCCTCGCCGGGGACCCTCATGGCGGTATCTGTCATAGTCTCTCCCTACGGTACAGGTACATTATATACGATTTTTTCTCGATTTTTGTACAATATAGAACACATTTTGTGCCAAAAAAGTATATTGTACAGAAAAAAGATCAAAAAGTATAAAATTATGCTTCCAGGATGCAGATGCCCGCCTCCGAGAGAGCGGTGACCTCCTCGCGGTCTGTGGCGGCAGCGGTGACGAGGACATCGGTCTTGGCGGCATCCGTGATCCTGGCAAAGGCGCTCCGCCCGAGCTTTGAGCCGTCCGCCGCGACGATCACGGTGTCCGAGGCCTCGATCATGCGGCGGGCAAGGGTCGCCTCGTTGGCGTAATAGAGGGTGAGCCCCGCCTCGGTGCTGATGCCGTCGACCGAGAGGATGCATTTGGTGGCGTGGTAGTTGCCGATCTGCTCCTCGGCATCCCGCCCGTAGGTGAATTGATACTTGGAATCGAGCTCGCCCCCGAGGAGGATGACATTGAAGGAGGAATAGAGAGCCGCCTCGTTGGCGTTCGGGATCGAGTTTGTGACGATCGAGATGTTCTTCTTTCCCTTCAGGGCGCGCAGGACGTAGGCGAGGGTCGTCCCCGCATTCATCATGATCGTATCGTTGTCCTCGATGAGCTCGGCCACGCGCTCGGCGAGGGCGCGCTTTGCCGCGGCATTGGTCTTGAAGCGCTCGCCAAGATCCATCGTGACATACAGCTTTTCAAAGGCGACGGCGCCCCCGTGGACACGGGCCAGCTGGCCCTGCGCCTCGAGGATCTCGAGATCCTTGCGGATCGACACCTCGGAAATACCGTACCGGCGGCTGAGCTCGGCAACCTTGACCTTCCCCTCGGCGCGGATAGCCTCGACGATCTCCTCACGGCGCTGTTCTGCGGTGATCTGCATAAGTAATACCTTCCTATCGTAAGCTTTGTTTCCTCTATTATAACATAAGAGATACGAAAATGCAAACCTTTTCGAAAGTGAGAGCGCATTTCTGTGCCGCCACCGTCTCACCCGTACATTCCTCCCCCCTGAAGGGGTGGAGGACTCTGCCCGGAAGCGGTGAAAAAAAGAGTGCGATGTCTTGACTTTTTTCTCGGTTTGTGCTACAATACAAAAATGAAAAAGAAACGCAAAGCGAAACAAAAGCGAAAGAACAAGGAGGCATTACTATGCTGAAAGGGTATAAGATCCGGGCGCCCTATTTTGAGATCGGGCCCAAATGCTTTATGTGGGGCGAGAGAATGCTGAAGCTCGCCAAGGCGGTCGATGCGATCGCCGCCAAGTACGACCTTGACGTCATCATCACCCCCCAATACGCCGATATCCGTCTTCTCGCCGAGAACACCGAGCGCATCCACGTCTATGCCCAGCATATGGATTCGCTCCTGCCGGGGCGCGGCCTCGGGTCGGTGCTCCCCGAGTCGATCAAGGAGGCGGGGGCTGTCGGCGTGATGCTGAACCACGCCGAGAAGAAGCTGACCCTTGACGAGGTGCGCGCCGCCATCGCGCGTGCCGATGAGGTCGGCCTTGCCACTATCGTGTGCGCCGATACCGTGGCCGAGATCCGCGAGGTGGCCAAGATGAGGCCGAACCTGATCGTCGCCGAGCCGACCGATCTGATCGGCACCGGCGTTGCCAGCGACATGGGCTACGTCCGTGATACGATCGCGGCGGTGCGCGCTATCAACCCCGATATCATGGTGCTCCAGGGGGCCGGCATTTCGGGGCCGCAGGATGTTGAGAACGTCATCCGCGCCGGTGCGCAGGCCACCGGCTGTACAAGCGGCGTGATGAAGGCCGCCGACCCGGAGGCGGCCGCCGAGGAGATGCTCTATGCGCTCAGGAAGACCTGGGATGAGGTGAACGGCAAATGACGGACGGGGTACTGAACGCCGCGTACGAGGCCTTCCGCATTGAGGCCGAGTCGCTGGCCGCGACCGCCGAGGTCCTCGACCGCTCCGAGCTTGCCCGTGCCGTTGAGGCGCTGGCCTCGGCCGAGCGCATTGCGACCTCGGGCTGTGGGCATTCGGGGATCGCTTGCCGCCATTTTGCCCATCTGTTGTGCTGTATCGAGCGCCCCGCGCGCTTCCTTTCGCCCGCCGAGGCGGTGCATGGCGGTCTTGGCTTTCTGCAAAAGGGCGATGTGATCGTCCTCGCCTCGCGCGGCGGTAAGACCGACGAGCTGCTCCCCATCGCACGGATCGCCCGGGATAAGGGCGCGACCGTGATCGGTGTCACCGAGGTACCGGAGTCCCCCCTCGGCGAGCTTTCGGACATCATTCTCCGTATGCGGGTGACGAAGGAATGCGACCGCTACAACTGCCAGGGAACCACGAGCTTTGCCGTGACCTCGGCGATCTTTGACGCGCTCCAGACGGCGCTCGTCGAGTATACGGGCTTTATGAATGAAAGCTTTGCCGTGATCCATCCCGGAGGCGCCGTTGGCAAACGCCTCAACGAAAAGAAATGATTTGTAAATAAAACTTTATAAAAGGAGACTATGGCTATGGAAATGAAAGTATTCCAGAAGGAGATCGAGCTTCAGTCGAGAGGCTGGATCCCCACCTTCCACGACATTTCGAAGGAGGTCAAGGAGATCGTTGCTGCCTCGGGCATCAAGAACGGTACCGTGGCGATCGTGTCGCACCACACCACCTGCTCGGTGATGGTCCAGGAGTGCTCGCACGACATTGATTCCTTCGATCTTGAGTTCCTCCAGCACGACCTGCTCGACATCATGAGAAAGATGATCCCCGACTTTGCCGAGGAGCATCAGTACCGCCACCCCGGCCCTGTGCATGCCCAGTTCGGCCGTTATGTCAACGAGCCCGGCGACTACTCGAGCATGAACACCGATGGGCACCTCCGCTCGGTCTTCTTCGGCAGAAGCGAGACGATGACCATTAAGGACGGCCTTGTGGACGGCGGCCAGTTTGCGCACGTCTACTTCATCGACTGGGACCACGTCATTGCCCGTCGCCGCCAGGTCAATGTTACCGTCATCGGTACGACCGAGGACGTCGGTGACAGAAAGTGGAACAACGGCGAGGTCATCAACACCCGCCGCAAGTTCACCGATGAGGAGAAGGCCTACGACGTTCACTACGATCTCCAGCAGAAGCGCTGAGGGAGGGCACTATGAGAATCATCCTCGATACTGCGAACCTTGAGGACATCCGCTACTTTAACACCTACTATCCGATCGAGGGCGTGACCACGAACCCCACCATCCTCTCGAAGGAGGGCGGGGACGTTCTTTCCCTTCTCAAGGAGATCCGCGCCATCATCGGTGACGAGAAGGAGCTGCACGTCCAGGTCATCGAGACCGAGTACGAGAAGATCCTGGCGGAGGCCCGTGCGATCGTGGCCTTCCTCGGCAAGAATACCTTCGTCAAGATCCCCGCGACCGACGTCGGCCTCCGTGCGACCAAGACCCTCTCGGACGAGGGCTACGGCATCACGGTGACTGCGGTTCTGACGGCCGCCCAGGGGCTGCTCGCCTCGAATGCGGGTGCCGCGTACGTGGCGCCCTATGTCAGCCGTCTTGAGAACATCTGCGCCGATGGCGTGGGTACTGTGGCCGACCTTGCCGAGATCTTCGCCGTCTCGGGCACCTCGACAGAGATCCTCGCCGCCAGCTTTAAGACGGCGAAGGAGGTCCTTGATGTGGCCACCGTTGGCTGTCATGCCGCCACCGTCGGCTCGGACGTCCTTAAGAAGTTCCTCGCCCATACCACGACCGACACCTCGATCGCCGGCTTTGCCGCCGATTGGAGGGCCGCCTTTGGCGAGTGCTCGCTCCTTGACCTCCTCACGAAGTGAGGAAGTCCTCGAAAAACGCCCCTTGGGGGCGTTTTTCTTATGCTCCCCCGGCAAGATTTTGCAGCGAGGATCCCTCCCGTCCGTCCCCCCGTTAAAAAAACCACTTGACAAAGCGTAGACTTTGTGCTATGATGAGTCACGATAGGTGATGTACGCGCGTGCGCGTTTCCTTTTTCCTATCCCCCTCGCCCGGGTGGCGGGGATCCGGTCATCAATGAAATTTATTTTAATCTGGAGGCTTTCCTATGAGAACCAAAATGCTTACCCTCGTTGTTTGCCTGGCCCTTTGCCTGACGCTTGGCGGCGTCTATGCTACCTGGTACTACGCGCTCGGCGATGACGTTGCCGACCAGCATCAGCACCTCTCGCTTTCGCTGGGCGTTGCTCAGAATTCGGGTGAATACGGCTCGTACACCGTTGACCTCTCGGGCCTTTCCATGGCTGTTGAGCCTAAGAGCGACACCGACCCCGAGCTGGTTCATAAGACGGCACTGGTCATCACGGGCGAGATCGTTCTGACCTTTAAGCCCGGTCTTCATTCCACCTCCACCGTTAAGGATCAAGCTGTTGCGACTACCTGGAACCTCGGCACCAGCATCGATCAGGCAACCGCCTGGACGTACGGCGGCCAGCGCATCTTCACGGTGATTACCGATCAAAAGACGATCGGCACTGCCGATTCGGGCGAGGCCGAAAAGTGGGAGCTTCAGGCTGACGGCAGCTTCACTTACACGATCGATGCCGCCACCATTGCCGGCATGATCACTATGACCGAGTTCGAGCTTGATACGAAGGCCGACTACGATGCCTTCAATACCGCCCTCGGTCAGGGCCAGATCGGCATCTCTGTCAGCGATGGCAAGAGCGCAGGCTCCGGCCATTGATCGGATACGGCAAAAGAAAGAACAACAATAACGGAATTCCCCCACGCCTGCGTGGGGGAATTCATACAAGAGGGGCAAGACATGGTAGGGTTTGAGCTGTATACCTTCCTTTTGTGTCTGATCACCTTTCTCCTCCTTGTCGGCTTTTTTGCCTTCCTGATCGGGTATATCTTCAAGCTGACGATCCGCCTGATCGATATGGGGAGTGAGGATGACAGCATCCGGAGGGAGTTTTCCGTAGAGAGAACGAGGCGGGCGTGGTTTGCACAGGCGGACCGCGTGGTGTCTCTTGTCCTTTGCGTCCTCCTTCTGCTCGCCTTCGGCTTTGCCCTCTTTGTGACGATCCGCGAGTCGAGCGGCTCGGTGAGCGACGTTCCCGTGCTCCGGGTCGTTACGAGCGGCTCAATGCGCGACAAGCACGAGAGCAATCGCTACCTGTTTGAAAACGCCCTTGACGATCAGATCAAGACCCACGACCTTATTGTGACACATCCGCTTCCGCCGGTCGAGGAGATCAAGCTGTACGATATCCTGGTGTATGAATCGAACGATACGCTGATCATCCACCGTGTCATAGAGATCGAGCCGCCGAACCTCTACCATCCCGACGAGCCCATGTTTCGACTCCAGGGGGATGCGAATGCCTACGCCGACCCCATTCTTGTCAGCTATGATCAGCTCCGCGGGATCTACCGTGGACAGCGCGTGCCGATCGTCGGCAGCTTTATCAGCTTCCTCCATTCGCCGCCCGGATGGCTTTGCATCCTGCTTGTCATCTTTACGGCCTTTGCCCTGCCCTATATGCAGCGCAAGCTCATGGAGGAGCGCGAGGGGAGGTATTATCACCTCCTCTTCCTTGAGGATCGCCGTGCCCGTGAGGCCGCAATGAAGAAGCGGCAGGAGACGGCCCATCTGTCGCCGCCCCCCGGCTTGGAGTAGAAGGCGACTTTTAAAACCAACAATAAAACACGAAAGGGATGATGACGGTGCGGCGGACGCTCGTATTGCTGTTGCTTTGCCTGATTATTTTCTCAGCGACTGCCGTCTCGGCGACGTGGTACTATGCCGATATCGACGTCATGGACATTCTGAATTACATTTCCCCTTCGATGTTTCAATGGGTCGAGATCCCCGATCAGGAGATCGACATCGTCAATCACTTCCTGAATCTTCTCAACAACAAGGAATCCTGTAATGTGACGATCGAGGGAGTCACCTACACCGAGCCGTACGATGCCCTGATCGCCGCCTTTAACGGCTCGCCATCGGCGTATGTCAGCGGCAAGTCCATCACCCTCCACAACAACTCCTACATCGGTACCATGCAGACCTGGGGCGATGATGTGAAGGCGGTCCGCGACCTCTTTGGCGACGTTCTTCTCGACGAGGAGAGCGCGGCGACCGAGTATTCGCTGATGCTGAAGCGTGAGCCGATCGACGGACGTGAGTACACGGGCGAGGCCTATTACATGGACGGTGACCACGGCTGGACGGAGGAGAATGCGTTCTACCCCGGCGCCGAGATGATCCTGTTTTCGACGAACTGGGCACCGGCGGAGACCTCGGGCTATGTGATCGTGTACGCCACCGTCTTTACGCGCTATCCTCTGACCGATGAGAACGGCAATTACCTCTACGAGAGGGATGCTAATGGGAACATCCGCTATTACACCTATGAGACCGTGAACCGATGGGGACAGACGGTAACGAACACCACCACGTACCCGATCTATCAGTACGGGGATTGGGTGAAGATCAGCGGAGACGAAGCCTTTGTGGGGGATGCGCAGGTGGTCAACTATTCCACCGGTGACGCCACGCGCTCCTTTGCCACGGGTACGTGGCGCTCCTCCCGTGAGTACGGCGGCTCGCTCTCGCGCGTCTCGCTCTCGGCCATGGTCAATTCTGTCGTCAAATGATTCTGTAAGAAATCAAAAGAAAAAAGCCGAAGCTTGCTTCGGCTTTTTTCTTTTTGTCAGCGGAGCTCGGCGAGGAGCGCAAGCCCCTCCTCGATCAGGCGCTCGGCAACGCCGGCCCTGTAATTCGAGCTCCTGGCCTCATAGCCGCCCTCGTCATAGGCATCCTTCATCGGGAAGTAGCCCTCGCTCCCGTTCACAAGGCAGGAGGGGACGACCATCCCGTAGCCCTCGGCGGTCTTGAGCGCACGGCCGATACCGTTGAAGGGCTCGCCGGGGATGCCGATGAAGGCAACATCGCCAACGGCCAGGGCGATCATGCGCAGGGGGAAGGAGACAGGGCCGTGCTCAAGGCGCACCTTGCGGGCGGCATCGGCCACCACCGTCGTGAGCATCATGCCCTCGTAGGGGAGCTGCTCGTCATGCCCTGCTATGTGGATGTCGTTGATGCGATGCGCCTCGGCCATTTCCTCGGGGGAGGGCATATTCGAGGGGAGGTCGATCAGCTTTTCCTTGAAGCGGAGGGCATCGGCCTCGCGGTATTCGACCTTATCAAACACCGAGAGGATAGCGCCGGCCACCACACGCCCCATGTAACGGGCGTGGCCGTAGCCACGGGCAACGTCATCGAAATCCATAAAGAGGTCGTTGAGGTAGCCGCCGGTCGGGTGGACATTCACGTGGTTGATATCGCCCTGGGCGCCGTTTAAGAAGAGGCACTTGACATTGTCGAGCGCCTTCTCGACGGTGCGGCGCGTCATGGCCGGCCAGTCACCGGAGAGGAGGTTGCCGCCGACGACGTCGGGGTGGTTTGCAAAGTTCGCAAGAACGATGGTGTCGGCCCCCTCGCGGTCGAAACGGACGACGCTCACGCGGTCATCGATCTCGCCGATCGGAGCGACGATGTCGGGATTACCCACGCCGGGGTTCGTGCGGACGCTCCCATCCTTCATGCGGAAGCGGCGGATAAAGGCGATGTTCTTGGCAACGCCGACGCCGGTACCCATACGGGCGGGCTTCATATCCTCGAGGGCGGCACGGGCGGCATCCACGATGCGGCGGCAGAGGAAGTCCTGATATTCGAGGATCAAGGCAGCCTCCTCTTCGGGAATCGCACCGGTGGCCTTTTTGTCGGCGTCGACGTAGGGACCGGTATGGATATGCGTCGAATGGATATAAACGGAGGCAATATCAAGCCCTGTGGCATCGGCCACGGCGCGGCGGAAGCGGTCCGAGACGGGCGTCGACACCTGCAAGAGATCAAGAGCAATGATCATGGCGCGAGCATCGCCGTCGGAAAGCGCGAGGGCGTTGGCCTCGAGGTCATCAAGGAACCCCTCGGCACGGCGCACCTTGTAGTAGCCGGAAATGCGGATGTCGCGCATAGGATTGATGTTCTTGCGGGCAAATCCCGCCAAAAGCTTGCTCATGGTAGGCTCCTTTTGCATTCTTAGTAAAGTTTTATTTACCGATTTCCTTGAGGATCGTGAGGCCGTCTTCGATCATCTTCTCAGCGGTTCCGCTCTTGTAATGCGAGGTCTTTGCCTCGTAGCCGCCCTCATCGTAGGCGTCCTTCATCGGGAAGTAGCCCTCGCTCCCGTTCACGAGGCAGAGGGGGAGGACCAGCGAGAAGTCTTCGCCCTCTGCAGCGCGGATTCCGCTACCGATGCCGGTGAAGATCTCGCCGGGGAGACCGACGATGGCAACGTCACCGATGGCAAGGGCGATCATGGGCATTTCAAAGGTGTCGGGCTTGTTCTCGAGGGCCACCATGCGGCAGGCCTCGGCGATCACGGTGGTGCGCTCCATGCCCTCGTAGGGGAGCTCATTGGCGCGCCCTGCGTCGTAGAGGTCGGCGATGCGGTGGGCCTCGGGCAGCTGCTCGGGCGTTCCCTTGTTGGCGAAATAGGAGACGGTCTTCTCACAGAAGGTGAGCGATTCGACATCGCGGTAGATGGGCTTGTCGTAGACGGCGAGGATGCTGCCGGCGAGGGCGCGGCCCATGTGGCGGGCGTGCTCGTAGCCGGTGGCTCGGCCAAAGCACATGCGGACACCGCCGGGATACTCGGTGTTGGCAAGATTGACGTTGATATGGTTGACGTCACCCTGGGCGCCGTTGAAGAAGATGGCCGAGGTGCCGGGGAGGGCGGCCTCAAGCGTGCGGCGGGCAAAGCCCGGCCAGTCGGCAGAGAAGCGGCGGCCACCGACCACATCGGGGTGGGTGCCAAAGTGGAAGAGGAGGATGTTGTCCTTGCCCTCGCGGTCAAAGCGGACCGAGGTCGCGCGCTCCTCAACGGTGCCGAGGGGCTCGAGGATATCGGGATTGCCGAGCCCCGGATTCGTGCGGATGCTGCCATCCTTCATGCGGAAGCGGCGGATAAAGGAAATGTTCTCGGCACGGCCGACCGAGAAGCCCATACGGGCGGGGGCGAGGTCCTCGATGGCGGCCAGGGCAACGTCGACAAGGCGGTGGCCGAGGAAGGCGAGATACTCGTCGATAAGGGCATCGTGTCCTTCGGGGTAGGGGGCGCCGGTCTTGGGATGATAGAGGTAGGGACCGCTGTGAATGTGCGTGCCGTGGAGGAGGATCGCCTCCTTCGGAAGGCCGGTGGCGGCGGCGATCGCCTCGCGGTAGCGGTGCGCGACGGACGTCGGGAACCAGATGACATCGGCCGAGATCAGGAGCGCGGTGGTGTCCCCGGCACGAAGGGCGAGGGCGGTCGCTTCAAGCTCATCAGCAACGCTCTCGGAGATGCGGACGGCGTAATACCCCGAAAGGCCCATGCCCAGCATGGGGGTGATGTTGGTGCGGGAAAACCCGGCTTCAAGACGGTTCATGCGATTACTCCTTTTTGTAAAGTTTGGTTTATATTTGCTTCAAAAATCTCGAGAACGGAGGGTGTTGAGGATATCCAGCCCCTCGGTGATCATTTGCCCGGCCACGCCACGCTTATAGGAGGAGCTGCGTGCCTCGTAGCCGCCCTCATCGTAGGCGCTGTCCGTGGGGAAATAGGCCTCGTAGCCGTTGACGATGCACAAGGGGAGCACCATCTCCCACACATCTCCCTCGCCCGCGCGGATGCCGCGGCCGATGCCGGTAAAGGGCTCACCGGGGATCCCGATGAGGGCGATCCTGCCGATCGCGAGGCCGGCCATCGAATAGGGGAAGAAGTCGGGGCCGTTCGCAAGGTGCACCATGCGGCCGGCCTCGGCCACAACGGTCGTCAGCTCCATACCCTCGTAGGGGAGCTCGCTGTCACGCCCTGCCGCGTGCAGGGCATGGATGCGCTTAGCCTCGATCAGCTGCTCGGGGGTCGCCTTGTTGGCGGCGCATTTTGAAAAGCGCTCGGTGAAGCGGAGGCTGTTGGGGGTCGTTTGGATCACCTTGTCGCAGATGGCAAGCACGCTACCGGCGATCGCACGGCATAATAGCCCTTCAGGCTGATGCCCGTCATGGGAGTGATGTCCACACGGGCAAAGCCGACGTACAGCTGACTCATATACGCCTTCCTTGCTTCACCCTTTAGGGTGAGTTTCTTTCTACGCCCCCATTATACTACCAATGGCGGATAAAGTCAACGAAAAACAAGCAAAATGCAAGCAGAAAAATAACAAAAGGCAAGGAGAACGAAACCCTTGCCTTTTGCATTTTATCGGTGGTGTTACTCGGAAAGCCAGGTGGTGCCCACGGTAACATCGACCGTCAGGGGCACCGAGAGCGAGGCAGCCCCCTCCATGGCCTCCTTGAGGATCTCGGCGGCGCGGGCGGCATCCCGCTTGTGTGCCTCGAGGATCAGCTCGTCGTGCACCTGGAGGATGATGCGGGCATCCAGCCCCTCCTCGCGGAGGCGCCGATCGGCCGCGATCATGGCGAGCTTCATGATATCGGCGGCGGTCCCCTGGATCGGGCTGTTCATGGCGGCGCGCTCACCGAACTTGCGGACGGGGAACTGCGAGGCCGAGAGCTCGGGGAGGTAGCGGCGGCGACCGAAGAGGGTCTCGGTATAGCCCGAGGCCTTGGCCCCTTCAATGACGGCCGCGAGGTAGTCGCGCACCGAGGGGAATTGGGCGAAGTAGGCCTCCATATAGTCGCCGGCCTCCTTGACGGTGATGCCGAGGTCGGCTGCCAGCGAGAAGGCCGAGATGCCGTACACGATACCAAAGCTGACCGCCTTGGCGCGACTGCGGAGCGTGGGCGTTACCTCGTCCTCGGGAACCCCGAAGGCGGCGGCTGCCGTGCGTGTGTGGATGTCGGCGCCGTCACGGTAGGCGGCGGTCATCGTGGCATCCCCCGACATGTGTGCGAGCAGGCGCAGCTCGATCTGCGAGTAGTCGGCATCGACGAGAAGGTAGTCCTCGTTTTTTGTAATGAAATATTTACGAAAACGGCTGCCAAGCTCGGTACGTATCGGGATATTCTGCAAATTCGGCTCAGCGGAGGAGAGGCGCCCCGTGGCCGTGACCGCTTGCTTGAAGTCGCTGTGGATGCGTCCCTCGGCATCGGCGGCCTTCGTGAGCCCCTGCGCGTAGGTCGAGCGGAGCTTGGTGATCTTGCGGAACTCAAGCACGGCATCGACGATGGGGTGGAGGTGGCGGATCGCGCCGAGGATATCGGCATCGGTCGAATAGGTGCCGGTCTTTTTCTTCTTGGGGTAGGGGAGCGCCAGACGGTCGAAAAGGACCTCGCCGAGCTGCTTCGGGGAATTGATGTTGAAGGCAATGCCGGCCATGTCGGTGATGGCATCGCCAAGGGCATCGGCCGCCACGCGGAGCTCTTCATCGAAGGCGGCGAGCCCCTCGGTATCGACACGGAAGCCGACGGCCTCCATATCAGCAAGCACCGGCACGAGGGGGAGCTCGATCCCCTCCAAAACACGGGCGGTGCCCGCCTCGCGGAGCTTGTCCCTAAGGAGGGAGGCGAGTGCCAAGAGCGCCTTGGCGGTGGGGGTCTTTTCGGGGATATCGTGACCGAGGTAGGCGGCGATCAGAGCACGCTCCTCGCTGTGGCCGCCGGCCGAGTTCTCGACGTAGGCGGCAAGCATGACGTCATACGGCGGGACGGCGGGGCGGATGCCCTCGCGCTGCAGACGGTGGTACCACGCCTTGGCATCGTAAACGATGAGGGGCACCGTCCGTGCAAAGAGGGGGGCAATGGCCGAAAGCGGGCCGCGGTAGAGCAGGGCCTCAGTCTCGGTAGCGGCGGCGATCCCCCCGTCGATGGGGGAGAGGGCGATCGCGCCGTCAAGGGCCAGGAGGGCGGCGGCCTCGGCCTCGCGGTAGACCTCCTCTTCGGGCGCCGCGGCACAGTCACAGATGTTATCAAGTCCAAGACGCGAGATCAGCTGGAAGAATTCATATTTGATGCAGACACGGTGCATCTCATCACGGTCGGGACCGCGGTAGGCGAGGTCGGCGAGAGACACGGTGAGGGGCACCCTTGTGTCGATCGTGGCCAAAAAGCGGGAGAGGGTGGCCATCTCGCGGTCACGCAGGAGCTTTTCACGGACACCCTTGGAGATCGAGGGTGAGTCGATGCTCTCATAGACCCCCTCGAGCGTGCCGAATTCGGCGATCAGCTTGTGGGCGGTCTTTTCGCCGATGCCGGCGACACCGGGGATGTTGTCCGAGGAGTCGCCCATCAGCGCCTTAGCCTCGATGAGCCCGGCCGGGGGGAAGCCGTATTTTTCAAAAAAGAGCTCACGGTCGTAGCAGAGAGTCTCCTTCGTGCCGATGAGCAATACACGGATCCTGTCGTCGATCAGCTGGAGCAGGTCGCGGTCGCCCGTCAGAATGTAGGCCTCGACATCCTCCTCCGCATGGGCGAGCTGTGCGAGCGTGCCCTGGAGGTCGTCGGCCTCGTAGCCCTCAAGCGCAAGGGTCGGGATGCCCATAGCGCCAAGGCACTCCTTGGCGTACGGGAACTGCTCGCGCAATTCGTCGGGGGCGGGCTTGCGGTTGGCCTTGTAGGCCTCGTACGCCTTCTTGCGGAAGGTAGGCGCCGGAAGGTCAAAGGTGACGGCGGCGTAGTCGGGGCGGACGGCATCGAGATGCTTCCCGAGGATCGAGAGCATCCCATAGACGGCATTGGTGTTCTTCCCGTCCCGTGTTGTCAGGGGGCGGATGCCGTAAAAGGCGCGGTTTAAGGTGCTGTTGCCGTCAACGATCAGTAGCTTCTTCATCTATGGTCTCCTCGTCGGGGTCATCGGTCGGGGTGGGCGCCTCGGGGGCGGGGGGCAGGGGAGTGCTGTCGGCCGCTGCGGCGGCAAAGTCGGTGGCGTAGAGTATCTCGGGCGCTTTGCTCCGCTTGGCGGTGGCATAGGCCGCGACAAGGCGCGAGAGCGCATAGAGGAAGACGCCGAGGATGACGAAGTCGTGCATCGTGCTCCCAAGGAGGGGCGTGCCCTTGACGGCGTGGTAGATCAGGTTCGGGAGCGAGAGGGTTGCCGTGAAAATAACGGTGATAACGGTGATGCAGGTGTGGAGGGCCCACTTGGCGCGCGACAGGGCGATGCGCGCCTCTCCGAGAAAGAAGAAGCCCGCAAGGACCCAGACGGCCTCGGCGAGGAGCTTGTTCGGCTCGTTCATCTTCATCGTGCCGTCAAAGTAGAAGTAAAGGGTGACGAGAAGACCGAGGGCGGCCGTCGGGAGGGTCAGCATGGCGACCGAGGCACCGGCGGCCTCACCGCGGAAGGCGCGCAGGATGAAGGGCGCAGCGCCGGCAAGGGCGGCAAGAGAGGCGAGGATCAGAAAAAGCATCGCCATCTTGGCGGTGGGGAGGACCGAAAGATCGATCTTCACCGCCGCAATAAAGGAAAGCACGGCGAAAAAGACGAGCGAAATGCTGAGGAATACCCCCGAAAAGAGGGTGGGCAGATCGCGGTAGTCAAGCATGGGGACAAACAGCCCTCGCAATTCATAGGACAGCACCGCGAGGATCACCACCGTCGCCGCAAGGAGGGCCCACATCACGGTGGGGAGGGTCGCGGCGGTGAAATAGCCGGCGGCGGCATCGTAGCCCGCAAGGAGGGCGATCGTCCGCAAAATGGCAGCAGTAAGCGCCACAAGCGGGGCGGCGACAAGGTAGAGGGTATAGACGAGTCCGATCTTCTTCGACATGGTATTCTTCCTTTTTATTTATATAAGGCGCGTGCGAGGGCCACTCGCACGGCAAACCCGCCTCAAGGGGGGATAACTTTATTGTAGCGTGACTTTGTGAACAGAATGTAAACAAGAGCCCGCTTGCGACCAAAAAAGCGTAAAAACGGGGCAAAAAGTGGGTAAAAAAGCCCTATTTGTGCAAGGTGCACAAAAAGATGAGCGAAAAATCTATAAAAATTTTATGCCAAAAAAGTAAGAAAAAATTGGTGCAGGACTTGCAATTTACGCCTCCTTTTAGTATAATAGTAGGGCTTGATGTGCGATGAAGCGGAAGGTTGCTACCGACCCTGGGTAGGGAATTTCCGTGGAGTATGTCCGAATAACCGGGCGAAGTCGATGTGAGAAGGGAGCACACCGCCTTGCCGTTTCCGGAGTTGCCCTTGGGCGATCCGGTTTCTTTCGGGGGACCGAAGGAACGCACGGCAGGGTGTGAAAATGACAGCCCTCCAAAATATTAAAAGGAGGAATCCAAACCATGGCAAACGCAAAAATCAGAGTTCGTCTCAAGAGCTACGATCACTCGCTGGTGGACGCCGCCGCGGCAAAGGTCGTGGAGGTCGCTAAGAGAAACGGCAGTGCTGTTTCCGGCCCCATTCCGCTGCCTACCGAGCGCGAGATCGTCACCATCCTGCGCGCTGTCCACAAGTACAAGGACAGCCGTGAGCAGTTTGAGACCCGCACTCACAAGCGTCTTATCGACATTCTGAATCCCCAGTCGAAGACGGTTGAGGCCCTGATGAGCCTCGAGCTGCCTGCCGGTGTCGAGATCGACATCAAGGCGTAACTTAGTTTCCCTACCACTTCTTGTGGTCACGTTGGCGTTCCGCTCTGCGGGAAATTCAAGCGCCAACCAATAACCAGGAGGAAAAATGAAAAAAGGCATTATCGGTAAAAAGCTGGGTATGACTCAGATTTTCGATGAAGTCGGAAATGTCATCCCCGTGACCCTGATCGAGGCCGGTCCCTGCCCCGTTGCGCAGAAGAAGACCGCCGAGGTCGATGGGTACGAAGCTCTGCAGCTCGCGTTTCTCGATTGCAGAGAGAAGGTCATGTCGGCTCCCGAGCTCGGTCACCTGAAGAAGGCCGGCATCGGTGCGAAGAAGCACCTCAAGGAGTTCCGCCTTGCCGATTGCAGCGCGTACAACGTTGGTGACGTCGTGTCTGTCGATACCTTCGCCGCAGGCGACAAGGTCGACATTACGGGTACGACGAAGGGCCGCGGCTACACGGGTGCGATCAAGCGCTGGAATCTCCACAAGCTGAGAATGACCCACGGCGTTGGCCCTGTCCACCGCCAGTCCGGCTCGATGGGCGTTATCGACCCTGCGAGAATCTTCAAGAACAAGAAAATGGCCGGTCAGTACGGTAACGAGCAGGTCACGATCCTGAACCTCGCCGTCGTGAAGATCGATGCCGAGAACAACCTCATCGCGGTCAAGGGCGCCGTTCCCGGTGCCAAGGGCGGTATCGTCTTCATCCGCGATTCGGTGAAAGCATAACGGAAGGAGGAAGTTAGAATGCCTACTATGAAAGTTATGGATATGACGGGTAAAGAGGTCGGCTCGATCGAGCTCTCCGAAAAGGTGTTCGGTGCCGAGATCAACGGCGCGCTCCTTCATACCGCTGTCAGAACCTATCTTATGAATCAGCGTCAGGGCACGCAGTCCACCCTCACCCGCAGTGAGGTCTCGGGCGGCGGCAAGAAGCCCTGGAAGCAGAAGGGCACCGGCAGAGCGAGACAGGGCTCGACCCGCTCGCCTCAGTGGGTCCACGGCGGTATCGCCCTCGGCCCGAAGCCCCGCTGCTACCGCCTTGCGATGAACAAGAAGGCGAGAAGAGCTGCGATGTTCAGCGCCTTCTCCTCCAAGGTGGCCGCCGGTGAAATGGTCGTGGTTGATGCCATTACCGCCACCGAGTACAAGACGAAGACCATGACCGCGATGCTCGAGGCCCTCGGTGCCGGCAAGCGCGCGCTCATCGTCCTTCCCGAGGTCGACAAGATCGTCGTGAAGAGCTGCGCCAACATCCCCGGTGTCAAGACCGCGGTTTCGAACGCGCTCAGCGTTTACGATATCCTGAACTGCGATACCTTCATCGTAGCCGAAGCGGCCGTTAAGAAGATCGAGGAGGTTTATGCCTAATGAAAAGCATTGAGAATGTTATCGTCAGACCTCTGATCACCGAGAAGAGCATGGCCGAGATCGAAGGCAAGCGTTACGTCTTCGAGGTCGCCTCCGATGCCACCAAGGCGGACATCGCCACGGCGGTCGAGACCATGTTCGGCGTCAAGGTCGCGAGCGTCAACACCATCAACATGAAGAAGAAGCCCAAGCGCCTCGGCGTCCACATGGGCTACACCAGCGAGTGGAAGAAAGCCATCGTCACCCTGACCGAGGATTCCAAGACGATCGCCTTCTTCGACAGCATGAACTAATGAAGGAGGTAACGAAGCATGGCAACGTTTAAGTATAATCCTACCACTCCGTCGCGCAGACACATGTCGGCGCCCTCCTTTGAGGAAGTCACCAAGTTTGAGCCTGAGAAGTCCCTGCTTGCTACCAAGAAGAAGCACGCCGGCCGTAACAGCTACGGTAAGATCACCGTCCGTCACAAGGGCGGCGGCAACCGTCAGAAGTACCGCCTGATCGACTTCCAGCGCCGCAACGCGTCCCCCGCGACTGTCGTTGGCATTGAGTACGATCCGAACCGTACCGCCTACATCGCGCTCCTGCAGCACGAGGACGGCAAGAAGAACTACGTCATTGCCTCGGCCGGTCTTAAGGACGGCGACGTCATCTACTCGGGTGCCGATGCCGACATCAAGGTCGGTAACACCCTTCCGATCGAGAACATCCCGGTCGGTACCTTCATTAATAATATCGAGCTTTACCCCGGTAAGGGCGCTCAGCTCGTCCGTTCCGCCGGCGCCGCCGCTCAGCTGATGGCGAAGGAGAACGGCCAGGCTCAGGTCCGCCTCCCCTCGGGCGAGGTTCGCATCGTGCGCCTTGACTGCAAGGCGACGATCGGTCAGGTCGGCAACATCGAGCACGACACCGTCAAGCTCGGTAAGGCCGGTAAGACCCGTCACAAGGGCATCCGTCCGACCGTCCGCGGTTCGGTCATGAACCCCTGCGATCACCCGCACGGTGGTGGTGAAGGTAAGTCGCCGATCGGCCGTCCCGGCCCTGTAACTCCTTGGGGCAAGCCCGCCCTCGGTTACAAGACCCGCGACCGCAAGGCCAGGACCGATAAGTTCATCGTGAAGCGCAGAAATGCGAAGTAAGCGGAAGGAGACAGAAATATGAGCAGAAGCTTGAAGAAAGCCCCTTATGTCAAGGCTGATCTTTACAACAAGATCGCTGCCATGAACGAGAAGGGCGAAAAGAAGGTTGTCAAGACCTGGTCGCGTGCCTCCACCGTTTTCCCGGAGTTCGTCGGTCACACGATCGCCGTTCACGACGGCAGAAAGCACGTTCCGGTCTATATCACCGAGGATATGGTTGGTCATAAGCTTGGGGAGTTTGCTCCCACCCGTACCTTCAAGGGCCACGCGGGTTCGAAGACCTCCAACAACGGTAAATGAAAGGAGATTGGCATAGAATGGAAGCTAAAGTTGCAAAAGCATATCTTAAATATGTCAGAATTTCTCCTCGCAAGGTCAAGATCGTTCTCGATCTGATCCGTGGCAAGGACACCGATACCGCCATGGCGATCCTCCAGCACACTCCGAAGAGCGCCTCCGAGCCTCTCGTGAAGCTGCTGAAGAGCTGCGTCGCCAATGCGGAGCACAATTTCGGGATGGATGCAAGCAATCTTTATATCTCTGAGTGCTTTGTCTGCCCCGGCCCGACTCTCAAGAGAGTCATGCCGAGAGCGCAGGGCAGAGCGTTCAGAATTCTGAAGAGAACCAGCCATGTAACGATGGCAGTTAAGGAAAAGGAGGTCGGCTGAAATGGGACAGAAGGTTAATCCCCACGGTCTGCGCGTTGGCGTGATCAAGAACTGGGATTCCAGATGGTTCGTTGGTGACGAGGAATTCGGCGATACGCTGGTTTCCGACTACAACATCAGAGAGTATCTGAAGAAGAAGCTTCAGGCAGCCGGCTGCCCGAAGTTCGAGATCGAGCGTGACAGAAGCCGCGTGCGCGTCTTCGTTCACTGCGCGAAGCCCGGCATGGTCATCGGCCGTGGCGGCGTCGAGATCGAGAAGCTCCGTGTGGAGCTTGAGGCGATGGTCGGTCGCCCTGTGATCGTCAACGTGGTTGAGATCCGCAATCCCGACCTGAATGCGCAGCTCGTCGCTGAGAGCATTGCCGCTCAGCTTGAGAAGCGTACCTCCTTCCGCCGCGCGATGAAGCAGGCCATCGGCCGCACCATGCGTCTTGGCGCGAAGGGCATCAAGGTCTCGTGCAGCGGCCGTCTTGGCGGCGCCGAGATCGCCCGTACCGAGCATTACCACGAGGGTACCATTCCGCTGCAGACGCTCCGTGCCGATATCGAGTACGGCTTCTGGGAAGCGAACACCACCTACGGTAAGATCGGCATCAAGGTGTGGGTCTACAAGGGAGAGGTCCTTGCCGAGGGCAACGAGCGCGCCGAGCGCCCCGAGCGCCCCGACAGACGTCCCCGCCGCAACGATCGTGCCGGTGGCGGTCGCCGCCCTGCCGGTAACGGCGAAGGCAGAGGTCCCCGCCGCGACAACCGTAGAAGAGCAGAGGAGGGAACCAACTAATGGTGATGCCTAAGAGAGTAAAGTACAGACGCGTTCAGCGCGGCCGTATGAAGGGTAAGGCTACCCGCGGCGTTACGCTGTCGCACGGTTCCTACGGCCTCGTCGCTCTGGAACCCGCCTGGATCACCAGCAACCAGATCGAGGCTGCCCGTATCGCTATGACGCGTTACACCAAGCGTGGCGGTCAGGTCTGGATCAAGATCTTCCCCGACAAGCCGATCACCGAGAAGCCTGCCGAAACTCGAATGGGTTCCGGTAAGGGCTCGCCCGAGTACTGGGTGGCGGTCGTGAAGCCCGGTCGCATCCTCTTCGAGATGGATGGGGTCGCGGAAGATGTCGCCAAAGAGGCAATGCGCCTTGCTATGCATAAGCTGCCGATCAAGTGCAAGTTTATCAGCAAGAGCGACGAAGCAGTGGAGGAATAAGCCGTGAAAGTTAAGGAATTGAGAGAGCTTTCCGTCGAGCAGCTCGAGAAGAAGCTCGCCGAGCTCAAGAGCGAATTATTCAACCTCCGCTTCCAGCTTGCGATCAACCAGCTCGAAAATCCCAACCGGATTCCCGAGGTCAGACACGACATCGCACGCGTTATGACTCTTCTCCGCGAGAAGAACGTCTGAGGAGGTAGAAAGAAATGAGCGAACGCAATCTGAGAAAAACCAGAGTAGGCAAGGTCGTCAGCACGAAAATGGACAAGACGATCGTCGTCGCGATTGAGGATAACGTCCGTCACCCCAAGTACGGCAAGATCCTCAAGCGCACCGTTAAGCTCCATGCGCATGACGCCGACAATGTCTGCACCGTCGGTGATAAGGTTTCCGTGATGGAGACGAGACCGCTGTCCGCTACCAAGAGATGGCGCCTTGTTGAGATCATCGAGAAAGCGAAGTAAGTTCCACAATCAACAGTAGGTAGGTCAAAAAGCTTACCGAAAACAGGAGGAAACACAAGTGATTCAGCAACAGTCATTGATGAAGGTCGCCGATAATACCGGCGCCAAAGAGCTGATGTGCATTCGCGTTCTCGGCGGTTCCGGCCGTCGCTATGCGGGCATCGGCGATATCGTCGTGGCGTCTGTCAAAAAGGCAGCCCCCGGCGGCATGGTCAAGAAGGGTGACGTTGTGAAGGCTGTTCTCGTCAGAACCGTGAACGGTGTCCGTCGTGCCGACGGCTCCTACCTCAAGTTCGATGAGAACTCCGCCGTCATTCTTAAGGATGATAACACTCCCAGAGGTACCCGTATCTTTGGGCCTGTGGCAAGAGAGCTCCGCGACAAGGATTTCACCAAGATCCTGTCTCTGGCTCCCGAAGTACTGTGATCGGAGGATAGAAGAGATGAATACGCTTCATATCAAAAAAGACGACCTCGTTGTTGTTCTCTCCGGTGACGACAAGGGTGTTCGCGGTAAGGTCCTGGCCGTCTCGCCGAAGGAAGGCAAGGTTATGGTCGAGGGCGTCAACAAGGTGAAAAAGCACAACAAGGCTCGCAAGCAGGGCGATGTCAGCAGCATCATCGAGACCGAGGGCGCGATCTACGCCTCCAAGGTCCAGCTCGTCTGCCCCAAGTGCGATGCGGCCGTGCGTGCCAAGGCCGACTTTGTGACCGACAAGGACGGTAACAAGGTGAAGGTCCGTAAGTGCCCGAAGTGCGGCGCAGAAATCTGAGAGGAGGAGAGAAGATATGTCCAGATATAGTGAAATGTATAAGAACGAAGTCGCTCCTGCTCTTATGAAGAAGTTCTCTTACAAGAGCCCCATGCAGATCCCGAAGTTCGACAAGATCGTGATCAACGTCGGCTGCGGTGATGCGAAGGAGAACGCCAAGGTGATCGATTCCGTGATCTCCGAGATCTCGATGATCGCCGGTCAGAAGGCTGTCCCCACCTACGCGAAGAAGTCGGTTTCGAACTTCAAGCTCCGCGAGGGCATGAAGATCGGTGTGAAGGTCACCCTCCGCGGTGAGCGCATGTACGAGTTCATGGATCGTCTTTTCAACTTCGCGCTGCCCCGCGTCCGTGACTTCAAGGGCATCAACCCCAACGCCTTCGACGGCCGCGGCAACTACGCCCTCGGCCTGAAGGAGCAGCTGATCTTCCCCGAGATCGAGTACGATAAGATCGAGAAGATCCGCGGTATGGATATCGTGTTTGTCACGACCGCCGAAAACGATGAAGAGGCCAAAGAGCTGCTGACCCTGATGGGCGCGCCCTTTGCCAGATGAGGAGAATGAGGAATGGCTAAAACATCCATGATCCTGAAGCAGCAGGCTACGCCGAAGTACTCGACCCGTGCCTACAACAGATGCAAGATCTGCGGTAGACCCCACGCGTACCTTCGTAAGTACGGCATCTGCCGTATTTGCTTTCGCGAGCTTGCCTACAACGGCGAGATTCCCGGCGTCCGCAAGGCCAGCTGGTAATTCCACCCCTTTTCTGCCGGCAGGAAAGTCCGCGTCGGGCTTTTACCACCGGCCAGCCGCCACCCCGTGTGGCAGCAAGAACATTTAACTTGCATAAAGGAGGATTTTACAATGCAAATTTCCGACGTTATCGCCGATATGCTCACCCGTATCCGCAACGCCAACGATGCGAAGCACGAGACGGTTGACATCCCGGCATCCAACATGAAGAAGTCCATCGCTGAGATTCTGTTCAACGAGGGCTACATCAAGAGCTATCAGATCGTTGAGGACGGCAAGCAGGGCATCATCCGTGTGACCCTGAAGTACGCCCCCGGCAAGCAGAAGGTCATTCATGGTCTGCGCCGCGTTTCCAAGCCCGGCCTCCGTATCTACTCCGACTGCGAGAATATGCCGCGCGTCATGAACGGCCTCGGCATCGCCATCGTGTCCACCTCCAAGGGTGTTATGACCGATAAGAAAGCAAGAAAAGAGAACGTGGGCGGCGAAGTCCTCGCGTTCGTCTGGTAAGGAGGTCTTAAGATGTCTAGAATCGGAAGAGCCCCCATTGCCGTTCCTGCTAACGTTACGGTTACCCTGGCTGAGGGCAACAATGTTACCGTCAAGGGTCCTCTCGGCACCCTGACCGCCACCTTCCTCCCTGTTGTCACCATCACGCTTGATAACGGTACCCTTACCGTTACCCGCGCGAATGACGAGAAGGAAGTCCGCGCCGTCCACGGTCTGACCCGTGCGCTCCTCGCCAACATGGTCGAGGGTGTGACCAACGGCTACTCCAAGCGCCTTGAGATCGTCGGCGTCGGTTACCGCGTCGAGAAGCAGGGCAAGAAGCTCGTCCTTGACCTCGGTTACTCGCACTCCATCTTCTTTGAGGAGGGCAACGGCATCACCTTCGAGGTGCCGGATAGCAACACGATCATCGTCAAGGGCATCGATAAGCAGGCTGTCGGCCAGGTGGCCGCGCAGATCCGCGAGAAGAGACCTCCCGAGCCGTACCTTGGCAAGGGTGTCAAGTATGCCGGTGAGAAGATCCGCCGCAAGGCCGGTAAGACCGGTAAATAATGAAAGGAGTCCGAAGACATGGTTAAGAGAATCGACAGCAACAAGCAGCGTCTTAAGAGACATGTTCGTGTTCGTGCAAAGATCTCCGGTACCACCGAGAGACCGCGCCTTTGCGTCTATCGCTCGAACGCCAACATCTCTGCGCAGATCATCGATGACACGCAGGGCGTTACGCTCGTTTCCGCTTCCACGCTGGAGGCTTCCTTTGAAGGCATCGGCTCTAACAAAGAGGCGGCAAAGAAGGTCGGTATCGCTATTGCACAGCGCGCTATCGAAAAAGGCATTTCCGAGGTCGTTTTCGACCGCGGCGGCTATATTTACCACGGACGTGTATCGGAGCTGGCTGAGGGTGCCCGCGAGGGCGGCCTGAAGTTCTGAGTCCGGTTTGTACACACTCCGAAGATTTCAGAATGAATTAGGAGAAAAACATGGCAAGAAGAAATGAAGCGATGGAGTCCGAGTTCCAGGAACAGCTCGTCGCATTGAACCGTGTTTCCAAAACCGTTAAGGGCGGTCGTATCGCCCGCTTTGCCGCGCTGATGGTCATCGGTGACGGTAAGGGCCGCGTCGGCTACGGTCTTGGAAAGGCTGCCGAGGTTCCCGAAGCGATCCGCAAGGGAATCGAAGATGCAAAGAAGAACATGATCAAGGTGTCGCTCGCCGATACCACCATCCCACACGAGATCACCGGCGAGTTCGGCTCGGGCCGCGTGCTTCTGAAGCCCGCCCCCACCGGTACCGGTATCATCGCCGGCGGCTCTGTCCGTAAGGTCCTTGAGGCCGCGGGTATCAAGAATATCCGTGCCAAGTGCCTCCGCTCCTCCAACCCCATCAACGTTGTCAAGGCGACCTTCGCGGGTCTTGCCCAGCTCCGTACGGTGGAGGAAGTGGCCGCTCTTCGTGGCCTCAGCGCCGATGAGATCAAGGGTTAAGGAGGACAATGTCATGGAAAAAGTGAAGGTTGTTCTCGCTAAGAGCCTGATCTCGGCAAAGCCGAATCAGAAGGCTACCGCCGCATCTCTCGGTCTTAAGAGAGTCGGCGACAGCATCGTGCACGACAATGACGCTGTGCTGGCAGGCAAGATCGCCGTCCTGCACCACCTCGTCAAGGTCGAGACCGTTTGATCGGAATAAATAAGGAGGAATAGAAATGAAGCTCCATGAACTTTCGCCCGCGGCCGGTTCCGCTCAGGAATCCTACCGCAAGGGAAGAGGTCCCGGTTCCGGCAACGGCAAGACTGCAGGTAAGGGCCACAAGGGCCAGAATGCCCGCTCGGGCGGCGGTGTCCGTCCCGGCTTCGAGGGCGGCCAGCTCCCCCTGTATCGGAAGCTCCCGAAGAGAGGCTTCCACAACAAGTTTGGCAAGACGTTTGCCATTGTCAACATTGAAGCACTCAACAGATTTGAAGACGGTGCTGTGATCGATACTGCCGCGCTTTGCGAGGCGGGTCTCATCAGCCGCGTCAATGACGGCGTTAAGATCCTTGGTAACGGCGAGCTCACTAAAAAACTTACCGTGAAAGCGGCTGTCTTTTCAAATTCGGCAAAGGAGAAGATAGAGGCAGTAGGTGGAAAGACTGAGGTGATCTAAATGCTTCAGACCATCAGAAAAGCATGGGGGGTCCCCGAGCTTCGTCGTAAGATCCTCGTCGTGCTCTTCATTCTGCTTCTGTACCGTATTGGTGCTGTTATTCCCGTCCCGTACGTGGATGCGTCGAACTTCAACGCCAACTTCGGTAACACCATCTTCTCGTATCTTTCCACGCTCTCGGGCGGTGCCCTTGAGCAGGCCACCCTGTTTGCACTCGGTATCTCGCCCTACATTACGGCGTCTATCGTTCTGCAGCTTCTGACGGTTGCCTTCCCGAAGCTTGGCGAGCGCGCCAAGCAGGGTGAGGAGGGCAAGCAGTTCATCAACAAGTGGACCCGTATCGTTACGGTGCTCCTCTCGGTTGTGACCGCGGTCGGGTACTACATCCTGCTCGCGAAGAATAACATGCTGGTGGACGAGGCCGTCTGGGGTGAAGGGCAGAGCTGGACCTGGTTCCTGTATGCTTCGGTCATCGTTGTGTGCTTCTGCGCCGGCGCATCGCTTGTGATGTGGCTGGCCGAGAAGATCAACGAGAACGGCCTTGGGAACGGTATCTCTCTGATCCTCTTCTTTAACATCATCCACTCGCTCCCCTCGACGCTGATCACGCTCGGCAGCCTTATCGGTGCCGGCTTCAGCACCTCGGTTGGGAGGGGCTTCGGTGCGATCGGTCTTGCGCTCATCGTAGTGCTTGGCCTCCTCGCCCTGACCTTCTTCATCGTCTTCATCACCGGGAGTGAGCGTCGGATCCCCGTGCAGTACGCCAAGCGCGTTGTCGGCCGTAAGATGTACGGCGGCCAGAGCACGAACCTCCCCCTGCAGCTGAACATGGCCGGCGTTATGCCTGTCATCTTCGCCTCCTCGATCGTTTCGCTCCCCACCACGATCCTCGTGCTGTGCAGCGTGAACGGTGAGGGCAAGGGCTTCTGGAACTGGCTCTATCGCGTGTTTGACGCCAACGGCTGGGTCTATCCGATCCTTCTCTTTGTCCTGATCATCGCCTTCGCCTACTTCTATATCACGATCTCGTTCAATCCCGTGGAGGTTGCCAACAACCTGAAGAAGAACGGCGGCATGATCCCCGGCATTCGCCAGGGCAGACCTACGGCAGAGTATATCAAGAAGATCCTCAGTAAGATCACCCTGATGGGCGCTCTCTTCCTGTCGGTCATTGCGATCCTGCCGATCATTGTGCGTCCCCTCGTCATCGAGCCCATTCTTACCGCGATCTCGAGTGCCGATACGGCGGCGGCTCTGGCTCAGAGCTTTACCTTCGGCGGTACCTCGATCCTGATCGTTGTCGGTATCGCGCTGGAGACGGCGCGCGAGCTTGAGGCCCAGCTGACGATGCGCAACTACAAGGGCTTCCTGTCGTAAGGAGAGATCCATGAAGATCATTTTTCTCGGTGCCCCCGGGGCCGGGAAGGGTACCCAAGCGGAGATCGTGTCGGAGCATTTCGGCATCCCCACGATCTCCACGGGTGCCATTATCCGGCAAGCAATCAAAGACGGCACTCCCGTTGGGATCGCCGCCAAAACGTATATCGACAGCGGTGCTTTGGTGCCTGACGAGGTGGTCATCTCGATCATCCGTGAGCGCCTGGCTGCTCCCGATTGCGACAAAGGTTTTATCCTCGACGGATTTCCCCGCACGGTGCCTCAGGCCGAGGCGCTCGACCGGATGGGGATCCGCCCCGACCGTGTGATCTCGCTTGAGGTCGAGGACGGGGTGATCGTTGACCGCATGAGCGGTCGTCGCGTTTGCGGTGATTGCGGTGCCACCTACCATACGGTGTCGCTGCCTCCGAAGACAGAGGGCGTGTGTGACAAGTGCGGTGCGGCTCTGACCGTTCGCCGTGACGACAAGGCAGAGGTCGTGCTCGACCGCCTGCGTGTCTATCACAAGACCACCGAGCCTCTCAAGGATTTCTATGCATCTCTCGGGCTTCTCGTAAGTGTTGAGGGAGCGGATGATATCCGCGAGACAACGGTGCGTACGCTTCGCGCTCTGGGAGCCAAGAACGCATGATTCCGATCAAAAATACAGAACAGCTCAAGCTGATGAGGCAAGCCTGCCGAATTACAGGCGAGGCACTCCTCGTAGCCGAGGAGGCGATCCGCCCGGGTATTTCCACCAAGGCGCTCGATAGTATCATTCGCGCATACATCGAAAAATGCGGTGCGCGTCCGACTTTCCTCGGGTACGGCGGGTTTCCCGCCGCCGCCTGCATCAGCATCAATGACGAAGTGATCCACGGCATTCCCTCCGATACGCGCCTCCTCAAGGAGGGCGACATCGTCAAGGTGGATGTCGGCGCACGGTATCGCGGGTTCACGGGCGACGCTGCCCGGACCTTCGCGGTCGGCACGATCAGTCCCGAGGCCAAGGCCCTGATCCGAGAGACGGAAGAAAGCTTTCGGCAGGGGGCGGCCGCCGCACTGGTCGGTAACCGCATCGGCGATATCGGAAGCGCAGTGGAGGGGCACGTCCGTAAGTTCGGCTACTCGGTGGTCCGCAAGTTTGTGGGTCACGGCGTGGGGGCCGAGCTTCACGAGGAGCCGGAGGTTCCGAACTTCGGGACACCGGGCCGCGGCGTCCGCCTCTTTGCCGGAATGACTCTCGCCATCGAACCGATGGTCAACGCGGGCGGTGCGGACGTACGCATCCTGCCCAATCGCTGGACGGTCGTAACGGTGGACGGCTCGCTCTCCGCACACTATGAAAACACAGTGGCGGTCACGGCGAACGGCCCCGAGCTTATGACCGATATCAAATGAGCTATTATGCAGAAGGGGAGGGATTTTTCTGCCGAAGGATGATCTGATCGAGTTTGAGGATGGCGTAGTGCTGGAAGCACTCCCGAACGCCACCTTCAAGGTCAAGCTGCCCAACGGGCATATTGTGACCGCCCATATTTCGGGCAAGCTCCGTATGAACTATATCAAGATCCTGCCGGGAGACACGGTAACGGTTGAGGTTTCGGTCTACGACCTCACCAAGGGCCGCATCACCTGGCGGAAAAAGTAAATTCAGTGCTGAAAGGAACGGTATACAAGAATGAAAGTAAAGCCTTCCGTCAAGAAGATTTGCGAAAAGTGCAAAATCATCAAGAGAAAAGGCCGCGTCATGGTTATCTGCGAGAACCCCAAGCACAAGCAGAAGCAGGGCTAAGCCTTTCACGGTCAAATTAAAACAAAAGGAGAGTACTATCCATGGCTCGTATTGCTGGTGTTGATATCCCCAACAATAAGCGCATTGAGATCGCCCTGACCTACATTTACGGTATTGGGCTCAAGAGCGCACAGGACATCCTGGCTAAGACCGGGATCGATCCGAATACCCGTGCCAAAGACCTCACCGAGAGTGAAGTCGCCAAGCTTCGTGATGTTATCGAAGCCGATTACCACGTCGAGGGTGACCTCCGCCGTGAAGTCGCTATGAACATCAAGAGCATGGTCGAGATCAACTGCTATCGCGGCATCCGCCACAGAAAGGGCCTGCCCGTCCGCGGTCAGCGTACCAAGACCAATGCAAGAACCAGAAAAGGTCCGGCGAAGACGATCGCCAACAAGAAGAAATAAGGAGTGACGAAAGATGGCTAAAGCTACTGCTGGCAAGAAAATTGTCAAGAAACGCCGCGAGCGCAAGAACATTGAGTCGGGTGCGGCGCATATCCGCTCCACCTTTAATAACACCATTGTGACCATCACCGACACCAAGGGCAACGCGGTTTCGTGGGCCTCCGCCGGTGAGATGGGCTTCAAGGGCTCGAGAAAGTCTACCCCTTACGCCGCTCAGACCGCCGCTGAGACTGCCGCCAAGGCCGCTGTCGATCACGGCATGAAGACGGTTGAGGTCTATGTCAGAGGTCCCGGGTCGGGCCGCGAGTCCGCGATCCGCGCACTCCAGACCGCAGGGCTTGAGATCACGCTCATCCGTGACGTGACCCCGATCCCCCACAACGGCTGCCGCCCGCCTAAGCGTCGCCGTGTTTAATTCAAGGGAGGTATAAAGAAAATGGCAAGATATACTGGTGCTAACTGTAAGCTCTGCCGCAGAGAAGGCAAGAAGCTGTATCTCAAGGGCGACAAGTGTCTCTCCTCCAAGTGCCCCGTTGAAAAGCGCGGTACTGCCCCCGGTCAGCATGGCGCTGCCCGCAAGAAGGTCGAGGATTACGGCAGACATCTCCGTGAGAAGCAGGCTACGAGACGCTACTACGGCGTCCTCGAGAGACAGTTCAGAAACTACTACGAGATCGCTGAGGCCAAAGAGGGCATGACCGGTGCAAACCTCCTCATCCTCCTTGAGCGCCGCCTCGACAACGTGGTCTACCGTATGGGCATGGCCGAGAGCCGCAAGGAAGCCCGTCAGCTCGTTCTGCACGGCCACTTCACCATCAACGGCAACAAGGCTACCATTCCTTCCATGCTCGTGAAGGCCGGTGACGTCGTCGCCGTGAAGGAGAGCCGCCGTGACGGTGCCAAGATCAAGGCCCTCGCTGAGAACGCCCCCTCGAAGGTGAAGCCGAAGTGGCTCGAGTTCAACGAGCAGGATCTCGCGGCGAAGGTCGTCAGCCTTCCTGCCCGTGAGGACATCGACTTCGATTTCGAAGAACAGCTCATCGTCGAACTTTATTCCAAGTAAGCCTCCGCGTGCCGCATCCCCTGCTATCGGCATACGAAGCGTGGGATGGGGCATTCAATAGCCAGCCTGGCCTCTTTGGGAGGCCAGCCAACAGAATTATTGTATAGGAGGAGCACCACGATGTTTGAGAAACCCAATATTATCACGACCGAACTGAATGAGGATGGAAGCGAAGGCCAGTTCGTTGTTGAGCCTCTGGAAAGAGGCTACGGCATCACGCTCGGTAACTCGCTCCGCCGTATTCTGCTCAGCTCTCTGCCCGGTTACGCCGTCACCTCGGTCAAGATCGAGGGCGTTCTGCATGAGATCTCCACGGTAGCCGGCGTGAAGGAGGATGTTCCCGAGATCATCCTCAACGTCAAGGGCATTATCGCTAAGCTGTATTCCGAGGGTCCGAAGACGGTCCTTATCGACGTCAGCGGTCCGAAGGTCGTCACGGCGGGCGATATCTCTCCCGATGCGGATATCGAGATCCTGAATCCCGATCACGTGATCGCTACGGTCACCGACAAGTCGCGCTTCTTTATGGAGCTGACCTTTGATTCGGGCCGCGGCTACGTATCCGCCGACAAGAATAAGCTGAATTACACCTCGCAGCTCGGCCCCGGTGCCAGCGCTCCCATCGGTACCATCTTTACCGATTCCATCTTCACTCCCGTCTACAAGGTGGAGTACAAGGTGGAGAACACCCGCGTTGGCAATATTACCGACTACGACAGACTGACTCTGCATGTACTCACCAACGGTACCTTGAGTGCGAAAAAAGCGATTTCGCACGGAGCCAAGATTCTCAACGAGCATCTCAACCTCTTCGTGGATATGACGGACGAAGCAAAGAACGCCGTCATCATGGTGGAGAGGGAAGAGACCAAGAAGGAAAAAGTCCTTGAGATGAGTGTTGATGACCTTGACCTGTCGGTCCGCAGCTTCAACTGCCTGAAGCGCGCCGGCATTGATACCGTCGAAGATCTGATCAACCGTACCGAGGAGGACATGATCAAGGTCCGTAACCTCGGCAAGAAGTCTCTTGAAGAGGTGATCCAGAAGCTTCATTCGCTGGGCCTTGACCTGAAATCGGTCGAGGAATGACCATTAACTGTTAGGAGGATACAACAATGCCCGGAACGAGAAAGCTCGGCCGGCCGACCGCTCACAGAAACGCTATGCTTCGCGGCATGGTGACGTATCTGCTTGAGAACGGCAAGATCGAAACTACGCTCACGAGAGCGAAAGAAGTCCGCGCTATTGCGGAGAAGATGATTACCCTCGGCAAAGAGAACACCCTCGCTTCCTACCGTCAGGCTCTCGCCTACATCACGAAGGAAGACGTGGCTAAGAAGCTCTTTGACACGATTGCTCCCGGCTACGAGAAGAGAAACGGTGGCTACACCGCCATCTACAAGCTCGGGCCCCGCCGCGGTGATGCTGCCGAAATGGCGCTCATCAAGCTGGTCGAGGCTGATGCCGACGACGCCGAGTAATTCATCAATAAAAAGGGAAGCCTCAGGGCTTCCTTTTTTTATGAAAATGTCGATGTTGCTTTGCTTTTTTCTGAAAATCCCACCATCCGCCGTCAAGATGTGCTATAATAAAGTAAATACGGCAGTCTGCCGCGACATAAGGAGACAACGGTATGAGATGTGTACATCTTGACTTCCATACAAGCCCCGAGATCCCGGGGATCGGCGAACGCTTCTCGGCGGAGAGTTTCACAAGGACGGTCCGTAAGGCCGGCATCCAGCTGATGACGGTTTTCGCCAAATGCCACCACGGCTATTGCTATTATCCGACGAAGGTCGGCACGATGCACCCGCATCTCAAATTCGACCTTCTCAAGGCCGAGATCGACGCCATCCACGCCGCCGGCGCCAAGGCCCCCATCTACATTACCATGGGCTGGTGCAAGAAGGATGCCGATGAGCACCCCGAGTGGCGCCATGTGGATTTTACGACGAAGAAGACCTTCTTCTACGATCCCGATGCGGCGGCGGCCGATCCCGATGCTCCCCTGGCCGATTGCCGCTGGACGACGCTCTGTCCCGTTGGCGGCTACGAGCAGCATCTCGCCGACATCACCCGCGAGATCTGCGAGAATTACGACGTCTCCGACGGTGTCTTCTACGACATCTGCTTCATTAAGGATGCCTGCGCCTGCCCGGCCTGCCGTGAGGGGATGCGCGCCCGTGGCATGGACCCCGACAGCTATGAGGATGCCAAGAAATATTATATTGACCGCCGCATTGAGATGATGCAGCATCTGACCGGCATCGTGCACGAGTATGCCCCAAGCGCCGGTGTCTTCTATAACGGCGGTGCGAATATGAACCGCCCCGAATTCCACCCCTATCAGACCCACTTCGAGCTTGAGGACCTGCCGACGGCGTGGGGCGGCTACGATCTGATGCCTCTGCGTGCCAAGTTCTTTGAGCGCTACGGCAAGTACTACATGGGCATGACCGGCAAGTTCCACCACGCATGGGGCGAGTTTGGCGGCTTCAAGAATGCCGAGGCCCTGCGCTACGAATGTGTCGATATGATGAGTGTTGGTGCCTCGATCTCGGTGGGCGACCAGCTCCATCCCTCGGGGGTGCTGGATGAGACGGCTTACGCCATCATCGGCCACGCCTTCGACTATGTTGAGAAGATCGAGCCCTATTGCGAGAACACGCGCACCTATACCGACATCGGCCTCTGGCTGAGCCACAATACCGATGCCGACATGGGCGCCTCGAAGCTCTTGCAGATCATGCACCTCGATTTTGATGTTGTCGAGCCCGGCGACTCGCTCGACAAATACCGCCTTCTTATCCTCCCCGACCGCGTGCCGCTGACCGAGGCCGATCGCGCGGCGATCTCGGCCTACCTTGCGCGCGGCGGCAAGCTCATTGCCTCCTACGACAGCGCCTGCCCCGAGCTTGGGATCGAGAAGCTGGGCCCCTCGACCGCCGATAAGGACTTTATCCTCTGTGAGATGGAGGAGGTCAGGACTCCCTTCCTTTCGTACAGCAGCGCTATGCGCACCCGCGCGGAGGGCGAGGTGCTGGCCAAGGTCTACGAGCCCTACTTCAACCGCACCAATGCCCGCTTCTGCGGTCATAAGAATACTCCCTACCGCGAGACCCCGGCCGACTATCCGGCTCTCGTCCGCAACGGCGGTGCCGTCTATTTCGCGCATCCCGTCTTCACCGCGTACGAGAAGAGTGGCAGCTACGTGCTGGAGCGCTATATCATCAAGGGCATCCTCGAGGTCTATGACCCCGCCGTGAAGACGGCGGAGCTCCCCTCCTGTGCCCGTGTGCGTGTCCGCCGCCGTGAGGCAGACGGCGCCGTGATCCTGCACGTTTTGTATGCGCCGCCCGTCAATCGCGGCAACGTATGCCTGCTCCCCGACTTCCCGAAGCTGCATGACGTTGCGATCACCCTGCGTGTTGACGGCAAGGTCAAGGCGGCCGTCCTTCGCCCCTCGGGGGAACCGATCCCCTTCACGTGCGGCGACGGGACCGTCACCCTCTCCCTTCCGCCCTTCGCCCTACATACGCTTGTCGAGCTGACGCTCGCATAAGCAAAGAAAAAGGCTTTCGCAAATGAGTTGTACTCTTAAGGACAGTTTTAGAAAATTACGAATTTGAATATTACAAAATTAAAAACAACATTATCCCTCGTTCCAAAATGGAGCGAGGGATTTTATCTATATTCTTGAGCAGTTCATAAAATTGTGATATAATACGCTAAAAATATTGATAAAAACGAAAACTCAACTAACAGTAGAGAATTTTTTAAAAAATCCCCTTGCGTTGAGGTATTGCTCGTTACGCTGCGTAATGTTGTATAATAGGGATCAAGGAGGTGATAAGCTATGTCAAAATACACGACGGGAGAAATTGCAAAGCTCTGCGGAGTATCGGTGAGAACGGTTCAATATTATGATGATCGAGGCATTCTCGTGCCGAGCGAGCTTTCCGAGGGTGGTCGCAGGCTTTATACAGAGGACGACTTGAAGCGTATGCACATTATCTGTTTTCTGCGTGAAGCCGGGCTTCCCATTAACAGCATCTCTGCTTTGTTCGCTGAGAAAAACCCCGAAAACATCATTTCAATATTACTTGAACAACAGGAGCAGGTTCTGAGAGAAGAACTCTCCGAGCGCCAAGCGAAGCTTGACTTGATTGAGGGTATTAAGCGTGAATTGAAGGAGCTTGATACTTTCTCCGTTGAATCTATCGGTGATATAGCACACGTTATGAAACAAAAAAACAAGCTCTCAAAAATGCGTCTGACTATGGTGCTTACGGGAATTCCCGTGACGGCACTGCAATGGACGTCGATTGTTCTGTGGATCACAAACGGTTTTTGGTGGCTGTTCGTGATATGGGCACTCGTGGCAATTCCGTGGGGAATTTGCGTATCTAAATATTATTTTAATCACGTTGCCTATATCTGCCCCGAATGTCACGAGATGTTCAAGCCTAAAATGAAGGAAATATTTTTGGCATATCACACACCGAAAATGCGCCGTCTGATCTGCCCCAAATGCGGTCGCAAGGGGCTTTGCGTTGAAGTGTATGCGGAAAAGGAGGATAAGAAATAATGAATCAGATTATGGAATTTCTTCCGTTTTTAATTCCGCTTGTGATTGTGCAGTTTGCGCTGTTTGGATATACACTGTATCATATTTTAACTCACAAGACATATAAGCGCGGTAATCGTGCTTTGTGGCTGGTCATTACCATTGCGCTGATGAATTTTGTCGGTCCGATCCTATATTTCCTTCTCGGTAAGGAGGATTCTTAATGGATATGCTACGCATCACCGGTTTGCATAAGCGGTTTGGTGATAAAGAGGTTTTGAGAGGACTTGATCTGTCCGTGCCGGAGCATAGCATTTATGGCTTTATAGGAAAAAACGGTTCGGGCAAGACAACCACGATGAAAACCGTTCTTGGACTTCTGAAAGCCGATTCGGGAGATATTATTGTTAACGGAGAGAAAGTGGTCTACGGACAAACCGATACCAACCGTTATATCGGCTATCTCCCCGACGTGCCGGAATTCTATTCGTTTATGACGGCGAAAGAGTATCTGCGTTTTTGCGGTGAGATTACGGGAATGAGCCGTGCAGATATAGAAGAACGTACAAGGGAGTTGCTCACTCTTGTCGGTCTTGCTGATGAAACGCACCGTATCAAAGGTTTTTCAAGAGGTATGAAGCAACGCTTGGGTATTGCACAGGCACTCCTCTCTCGCCCGAAGCTTCTTGTTTGTGACGAGCCAACCTCCGCGCTCGATCCCGTAGGCAGAAAAGAAATACTCGATATTCTCTTGGCTATCAAGGATCAGACAACGGTACTGTTTTCCACACATATTCTCTCCGATGTAGAGCGTATTTGTACCGACGTGGCTTTTTTGAAAGACGGCGTAGTGAATATTGGGGGCAAGCTGTCCGATATCAAAACGAGATACAGAAGCAACGAATATATGATAGAAACCGAAAACGACTCGGATACTGTCATTCTGCTAAATGCCTTTCCCGAGGCGAAGGAAACCGATAGAAATAAGGTGACATTCTCGGAGAATAAGTATTCTGCATCCGAGGTTTTAGGCTTTGTTGCAAATCATCGTATATCACTCTTGAAGGTGGAGCGTTTAGAGCCGAGTCTTGAAGATCTGTTTATGGAGGTGACGGAAAAATGAAATCCTTGTTCGCCTTCATAAAAAAAGAATGTATGGAGCAGCTTCGCAGCGGTAGATTGTGGATAACTCTTACTCTGTTTGTTCTGCTTGGAATTATGAATCCTGCGGTGGCAAAGCTAACGCCGTGGCTGCTTGAGGTTATGGCAGACGCTCTTGCGGAAAGCGGTATGATCGTGACCGATGTAAAAGTCAGCGCGATGGATTCATGGGTGCAATTTTTCAAGAATATGCCCATCGGGCTGATTGCCTTCGTTTTGCTTCAAGGTGCGATCTTTACCAAAGAGTATGGCTCGGGTACGTTGGTGCTTTCCTTGACGAAAGGACTTGAACGCTACAAGGTCGTTATTTCAAAAGCAGGTATTCTATGTGCGATTTGGTCGCTCGGTTATTGGCTCTGCTTTGGAATCACGTATCTTTATAATTCGTATTTTTGGGATAACTCGGTAGCGCAGAATCTTCTGCTTTCGGTTGTGTGTTGGTGGTTGTTCGGCGTATTCGTCATTTCTTTGATGACTCTCTTTTCTACGATATCCGCATCCAACACGGGAGTGCTTCTCGGAACAGGAGCTATCGTTCTTGTTTCCTATATCGTTGGTTTGCTACCCAAGGCAAATAAATATCTGCCGACCTTGTTAACGGACGGTAATTCCTTGATATATGGTGTGGCACAATCAAAAGAATATATCGTAGCAATTATTGTAACGGCTATTGTGACTATAATTTGTTTTGCCGTCAGCATACCGATATTTAACAAGAAGCATTTATAAACCAACTCAGCCCTTGTTCCGAAATGGAGCGAGGGCTTTCTCAAACCTCAATATCTGCATCGCTGTAGTCAAAGAAAACGCCGAGAGCGAAAAACGAAGAAATCGCAGCTTCCGAAGGTGGTCTGTCCCAAAATGTAGGACAGACCACTTTTGCGTGAAATGTTTGCACAGATTTGAAAAAATGAAGCCGTAATTTACAGATGCTTCTTTTCTGCCGTAGGTCAAAATGGCTCAAAAACATAGATAAATCAAGGCTTTTTGTGATATTGTATCCACTCCTATCATCTTGCGTATATGGTAGGCAGGTCAAAACGGCAGATTTTTGAGAGAAATCTCGCTCCGTTCATATTCTCATGCTTGAAAAAAGCCGCAAAATATGGTAAAATAAAATACCGACAAAAACTACGAAAGGAGGGTTAACGATGACGGCAGAAAAGAAAAAATATGAATTTGTGCGTATCATAGCACTTGACGGCAGTACCATTTACAGAAGCAAAGGCTTGACCGCGCTGAAGGACGGCAAGATCAACGCCAATGCCTTCTCGGGTGTTCTTGACGATAGCCTTGAAACCATCAAGCTCCGAGAGGTCTATGCAAAGCACGAAGCCGAGATAGGATATCCATATCTTGAAGATAAAGCCTTCTGCCGAGCCATTGTTTCCGTCTCCTTCGATTATGCTATCAAGCAATATGAAAAGCAAGGACGGAGATACGTTCTCTACGGACAAATGGTTACCGATGAGGATATGACCGACGATGTGTGCATCCATACTCTTGGCGGCAAACCAACGCTCGTGGCAATTGAAACACCGCTCAATCAGGACAGGCACTACGCTCCCGTGGAACAACCGATCTCCACCGAGCTTCTCGGCAAATACTTTGTGTACGATGCAGAAAAGCGCGAGTACAAGAGAAGCGACAAGGAAATGCCCTCGGTTGTGAAAAAGGAGCAAATCCGTGAGCATCTGTACCTGTACGGCTTCGACATTGACGGCATCCATTATGTTCGTTATAAGCGTAGCGCAGGCTCAAGCCGTGACGGACGGTGTTTGTTCATCGCCGAGCAGCTCTATGCCGAGATGATGGAGTGGAGTGCATGCGGTCTTTCTGCGGATACTGTTTCGGATCAGGCATCGTGGCAGGCGTATATTGCCCTTACACTCAGTAGTATTGAAAGCACAATCAGGCTTCGAAGAAAGCGATCCTCATCATTCCCGACAAGGTGAGCAAATTCAAGACCACCGCTGTGTGCGTAAAGGAAGATAAAGCACCCGGACTTACGGCAGCCGAGGAAGAAACCGAGATCGAGAACGTGATATGGGATGGCGAAGCTCTCCTTGACGTGAGCGAGTTCGAGAGAGCCAGATATGCCAAAAAAGGCATGATGCTCCTTCGTAACCGCTTCTTCAAAACCTGTGCGTTCAACACGAATCTGCAAAAGTGGTTCAAGGATAAAGGCATCACCACC
>JAZSGE010000023.1:0-1849 GCA_045532575.1 Eubacteriales bacterium
GAGGGCGCCAAGGTCGACGAGATCGCAGGCGGAGAGAAGGACGACCAAAAGGCCGAGACAGAAAAGAACGGTAATTTTTAATACCTTACGCATAAAATTCTCTCCTTATTAAAAATTGTACCCCCATTATATACCCTTCCTTTCAAAAAAGCAAGCCTCCGGCGATCGCCCGGCCATGGAGGTGGGCGAGGTATCCCTTGGGAGTTTTCATAGGTGTTCGTGTCTATCCTCTATCCAAGAATTTCGCGACGTGGAAATCCCACCTTGCGATAGAAGATTATTCGTTATATTCAATATCAAAATAATTCAAAAGTGCTTTATAGGTGTCCTGACCATCAAGGCAGGTTTCGACAAGAAAGCCCTGCTCACTATTCCATTCCTTTAAGCCTCGGTAATAAAACATTTTCTTGCTATCCTCGATTATGAACGGTACGATATTAAACCGCAAGCATTCTTTAAATGCTATGAGCCTACCTACTCTGCCGTTGCCGTCCTGGAACGGATGAATTTTCTCAAAATCGTGATGAAATTTCACGATATCCTCAATGCCACTCTCTTTTTTTGAGGAATATTCCGTAAGAAGCTTCTTTATAGCACTTGCAACCTTGGCAGGCGGTGTTGTTTCCTCCCCGCCCACAACGTTAGCTCTTGCTTTATATTCGCCTACGTTAAACCAGGACAAATGAGAATCCCTTGTGCCGGTCTTTAGGATTCTGTGCAATGTCTTAATGATATCTTCTGTAAGGGGTTCTTCGGCACAGTCAATTACATAGTCAATAGCACGAAAGTGATTGGCTGTTTCGATGATATCATCAACGGGAACGCCGTCTTCGCCACCTATGGTATTTGTCTCAAAAATAAGGCGCGTCTGATCCTCCGAAAGCTTGCTGCCTTCCATGCGGTTGGAATTATACGTAAGCCGCACCTGCGTTTCGTGGTAAATACCGCCGCTGATTTTAGCATATTTTTCTTCTCGCAAGCGTTGCAAGATATTGTTGTCGCTCACTTCGGCAACGATATCCTCCTTTTCACAAGCGAAAAACTCGCACAGGCGAGCGATAACGAGATCGGCAAGCCTTTCACCTTTTCCGAGTTTAGCGATCGTACGGGACGATATTCCAAGCTCCCGCGTCAGATCGGATTTTTTCATTCCTTTTGCTTTGAGCAAGGTATTTAAACCATCATAAGAATACATATCGCACCTCCCCCTTTCTTTACTTATCATACCATAGTTTTGGCAAAAAGTAAAGATATTATTATAAAACACCGAAAAAAGTAAAGAAAAACACGCTATTTCGAGCGTGCTTTGCCGCCTCGGAAGGTGAGCTTGATTCGAAGCAAGGATGTCAAAGAAGGGGGAGCACAAGGCTCCCCCTTCTTTGGCACCCGCAGCGAGAATTTCGCCGTTGGCGAAGATCTTTGCTCGCGCCGACCGTGAGCAAGCTCCCGTCGGGAAAGCTCGCAAGATGCGAACACACAACTACCCCTTGGGAGTTTTCATAAGTGTTCGTGTCTATCTGCGTGTGGGTGATTTTTGTGCAAAATAAGCGTAAAATTCCCCGAAAAGGCAGATTTATGCTTGGTGGGTTGTGGGTTGGTTGGTGGATTTTGTGGTGGTTTGTATCGTGCGGGTGTACAAGGGGTGGACAAATCACTTATGCCGTATTTCCCCAAGTATCGCGCCACCGATGATAAGTACCGCGCCGATAATTTGTATCGGTAGCATTGTTTCTTTCAAGAAGATCACCGAGAACACTACCGCTGACAGCGGTTCAAGATATCCGCATATCGCAACCGTCTGCACAGGCAGCTTCCCGATAGACGAGAAATAAAAATAACATCCGATGCC
>JAZSGE010000097.1:0-9815 GCA_045532575.1 Eubacteriales bacterium
CGGGCGGCGGATTTGCCGTGTGCCGTTTGAGATCTCCCCCTCCCCCCAAAAAATTCCCCCCGTTCATCCACGCCGCGCCGCGCGGCCTATCACGCCTTGCCGTGCAAGGTATAAAAAAGGAGACGTATCAATGTCCGGTTACAGAAGAGGACGCATCAACGATGCCGTCGCACAGGAGCTTGCCATCTGCCTGCGCGATGCCCGTGATCCCCGCATCCTTGACAATTTCGTATCGATCACACGCTGTGAGGTGGCCCCCGATCTGAAGGTCGCCCGTGTCTACTATTCGGCTCTCGGCGATGCCAAGGCCGCGGGAGAAGGACTGCGCGCCGCCCACGGGATGCTGCGCCGCCACCTCGCCATGACCCTGAACCTCCGCCAAACACCCGAGCTTCTGTTCTATGCCGATGGCTCGATCGCCCACGGAGCCAAGATCTCGCGCATCCTTGAGGAGATCAGCCCGAAGCCGAAAGCCGACGGCGAGGACACGCGCGATGAGTGAGATCCGTCCGCTGTCGCGCGCCGAGGCGATCGCGGGGCTGATGGCGCTCCGTGCCCCCGCCGTCCTCCTTCACCGCAACCCGGATGGGGATGCCGTCGGGAGTGCCGTGGCGGCCGTCCGCTATCTTCGCTCGCACGGCATCGCCGCCTCGCTCCTTCTGCCCGAGCCGATGCCCGAGCGCCTCGCCTTCCTTACCGAGGGGGTGCCTCTTGCCTCCGGCACCCCCGAGGAGATCCTCTGTGTCGATATCGCCTCCCTCGCCCAGACAGGCGCCGCCGCCCCCCTCGTTGCGGGCGCATCGACCGTCCTTTCGATCGACCACCACGAGATCGGCACACCCTTTTCTCTCTATTATACCTGTGGGGAGGCCTCGTCGGTCGGCGAGGTGCTCTATGACCTCTTTTCGGACGGGGGGCGTCATTCGCTCAATCCCTCGGTCGCGGCCCCTCTCTTTGCCGCCATCGCCTCGGATACCGGCGGCTTCCGCTTCCGGAATGCCACCCCGGCCGCTCACCGCGCGGCGGCGGCCCTCCTGGCCACCGGCATCGACGGGGCCGAGATCTCGCGCCGCCTCTTCGATATCCGCACGGACGGTGAGCTCGCGGCTATGGCCGCGGCCATCACCATGACCCGTCAGTATTACGGTGGGCGCCTCTCGGTGTTGGCCGTCAGCCTTGCCGACCTTGCCTCTCTCGGCCTTTCGGAGCACGACTTTGACGGCGTGATCGACACCGTCCGCTCGCGGCAGGGGGTCGAGATCGCCGCCCTCATCCGGGAACGTGCCGACGGCACCGTCCGCCTCTCACTCCGCTCGGTCGGGGCCGATGTGGCCGCGCTCTGCCTCGCCTTCGGCGGCGGAGGGCATAAGCTGGCCGCAGGGGCCACCCTCCCCGTCACCACCGCCGCCGAGGGGGCCGCCCTCCTCGCCCGCGAGTGCGCCCGCTATTTCTCATAGGAAAGAGAAATAGCGGCAAAATCGCCGCGACCCCTTGATTTTCGTAAAAAAAGATACTACAATAAAAAGGTAAACCACTTGGAGGACAAGCTATGAACAGGACATACATCAAAGACATCGTTCCGGGTACCCCCTGTCGGGTGCGCGGCTTCATCGAGAACATCCGCAACAAGCGCACGATGGCCTTCCTCGTCATCCGTGACGTGACGGGCAAGCTCCAGATCACGATCGAGAAGGAGAAGCTCCCCGAGATCGCCGCCATCGTCGATACCCTGATGCTTGAGTCGGTCGTGACCGTCACGGGCACCGTCGTTGAGACCGAGTTCGTCAAGCTCGGCGGCCGTGAGATGCTCCCCGAGACGATGGAGGTCGATTCGCTCGCCGCCGCCATTCCGATCGGCCCCGATGCCAACATCGACACCCGTCTTGACTACCGCTGGATCGATCTCAGAAGCGAGAAGAACCTTCTGATGTTCCGCGTTCAGTCCACCCTCGTCAACGCCATGCGCCGCTTCCTTTGCGAGCGCAATTTCACCGAGATCCATACGCCGAAGCTGATCGGTGCCGCCTCCGAGAGCGGGGCCGATGTCTTCGAGCTCACCTACTTTGACCGCAAGGCCTACCTTGCGCAGAGCCCGCAGTTCTATAAGCAGATGGCCATGGCCTCGGGCTTTGAGCGCATCTTTGAGACGGGGCCCGTCTTCCGCGCCGAGAAGTCCTTCACCAATAAGCATACCACCGAGTTCACGGGCTTTGACCTCGAGTTCAGCTATATCGACTCCTACGAGGATGTCATGGCGCTCGAGGAGGAGATGCTCACCGCCGCCCTTGCCGAGGTCAAGGAGAAGCACGGCGAGGATGTCGAGAGGGTCTTCGGCCTTCCCGTCGTCGTCCCGACCCTCCCCTTCCCGCGCATGAAGCTCGCCGATGTCTATGCCGAGCTGAAGTCCCGTTACGGCTACGAATGCCCGAAGGGCGAGGAGGGCGATCTCACCACCGAGGCCGAGCACCTGACGGCGAAGCTCGCCGAGGAGATGTTCGGTCATGAGTTCCTCTTCATCACCGATTACGCCGCCGAAAAGCGGGCCTTCTACCATATGCGTGACGAGCGCGGTGTCCCGATGGGCTATGACCTCATCTGGCGCGGCGTTGAGATCACCACGGGTGCTCAGCGCGAGCACCGCTACGATGTCCTTTGTCGCCAGGCCGCCGAAAAGGGCCTCGCCGAGGACGTCAAGTTCTATACCGAGTTCTTCCGCTACGGCTGTCCGCCCCACGGCGGCTTCGGCCTTGGCGTTGACCGCCTCACCATGCTCTTGACCGGCACCGCGATCAAGGAAGCGATGTTCCTGTTCAGGGGTCCGAACCGCCTCACCCCGTGATCTCGCGGGTATAAATTTCACAATACGGCGTTGCTCCTTAAAAGCGGCTCGACGTACGTTCGAGTACGCCGTCGCCTTGCTTTTTTGCGGTGCGCCTTGTCTTGTAAAATTTCTCCTCCGCGAGACCCTCTCACCGGTATAAATTTCACAATACGGCGTTGCTCCTTAAAAGCGGCTCGACGTACGTTCGAGTACGCCATCGCCTTGCTTTTTGCGGTGCGCCTTGTCTTGTAAAATTTCTCCTCCGCGAGACCCTCTCACCGGTATAAATTTCACAATACGGCGTTGCTCCTCAAAAGCGGCTCGACGCACGCCATGTGCGCCTTCGCAGTGTCCGTCTCCACGAAATAGCATCAAAATTTCCTCCGTGAGCGAGCCGCAGGCGAAGACGGCGCACTCCGCGAAAAACAAAAAAGACGACCTATGGTCGTATTTTTTGTTTTGTGAAAACAGAACTTTACAAAATTATTCCTCGTCAGCTTCTTTCCCGATGCCGCGGTCGCCACTCGGCGAACGGCCGAAAAAGCGGCGGAAGCACTTCGAGAAGTAGGAGGGGTCGGCAAAGCCGCAGGCGGTGGCCGCCTCGGTCACCGAGGCACCGGCGGCGATCATCCGCTGGGCGTTTTCAAGGCGGATACGCGAGAGCGATTCGGTCACCGTCTCGCCGTATTTCCGCTTGTAGGTCGCCGTCATCGTGGCACGGCAGCAATGGAAGCGGCGGCACAGCTTATCGATCGTCACGTGCTCACCGTAGTGGTTTTCAATGTAGGCGCGCGCCGCCTCGGCGGGGGTCTCGCCATTGGCACGCAAAAGGTTTGAGAGGGCAATGTACCCGGCACACGCCGTCATGATCTTGCCAAAGGCCTCCATCGTCGTGCGTGAGCACACGGGGATCCCGGCCACCGTCCGCGCCGCCTCCTCGGGGGTGGCGCCGTGGGCACACAGCCCGGCGGCCACGCGCTCGCGCTCGCCGGGGAGGTCCTCAAGGACCTGTCCCATCATCAAAAAGCCGAGGAGCACGTTATCCTGGTAGATCGGGCTGACAGCCTCATAAAGACCCATATAACAGCGGTAGACCTGGATCCTCCCCTCGCTCCTCGCCCGGCCAAGCGCATCGGCGTCGCTTTCAAGACAGCGGTGCATGCCGCACCGCTCGCGCACGCAAAGGCAAAAGGGCGAGGGCTCCTCGGGATACGCCGCGATCTCACGGGTCGTGGCATCGTGGAGCGAGAGGCGAAAGCCCGAGGCCTCGTACAGCGCACGCAAAAGCGCTGTGATCTCTTCCTTATGGATCATGGCGGCACCTTCCTTCCGGGGAGCATCCGAGGGGGGGCCGCCGTCCTTCGCCTCGATGGCAAACGCAGGCCTCCTTCAAGGAAAAACAACTCATTTATCCGATTTTACTTATTATTATACGATTTTCCATTGAAAAGTCAAGCCATTTCTTGTATAATCTAAGTGTAAATTATGAACTCACCATGAAAACGGAGGAAATATCTATGGCAACGGCAACTCGCGAGGAACTCTGTAGAAAGATCGAGGAGGCGATCTCCGCCTTCCGCATCGAGGGAGACAAGGTCTCCTGTGAGCTGTACGGCAGTGGGCACATCAACGATACCCACCTGCTCGTCACCCGTCTTGCGGACGGTAAGGAGCGCCGCTACATCCTTCAGCGCATCAACCATGTTGTTTTCCCCCATCCCGATGAGGTGATGGAAAACATCGAAAGCGTCACCGGCCATCTCCGCAAAAGCATCACGGCCGCCGGCGGCGATCCCGACCGAGAGACCCTGACCGTGGTCCCCACCAAGGAGGGTGCTGCCTACTACCGCGATTCGATCGGCAGCTATTGGCGCATCTATCTCTTCATCGAGGACAACCTCAGCCTCGATAAGGTCGAAACGCCCGAGCAGTTCTATGCCAGCGGCGTGGCCTTCGGTCGCTTCCAGAGCCAGCTTGCCGACTTCCCGGCAGGGACCCTGCATGAGGCGATCGTCAACTTCCACAACACCCCCGTCCGCTATGAAAATCTTGAGCGCGCCATTGCGAAGGATGCCGTCGGCCGCGCCGCCGAGGTCGCCGATGAGATCGCCTTCTGCCGTGCCCGCCGCGACTTCACCGAGATCCTTTACCGCGCCCATGCCGAGGGCAAGCTCCCTCTTCGCGTGACCCACAACGATACGAAGCTCAACAACATCCTCTTTGATGCCGCCACCAAAGAGCCCCTCTGCGTCATCGACCTCGATACCATCATGCCCGGCTTCTCGGTCAACGATTTCGGTGATTCGATCCGCTTTGGCGCCACCACCGCGGCCGAGGACGAGACCGACCTTTCGCGCGTTGAGCTTGACCTTGACCTCTTTGAGACCTTTGCCCGCGGCTTCATCGAGGGGTGTGATGGGCGTCTGACCCCCACCGAGATCGAGCTTCTGCCCGTCGGTGCCAAGATGATGACTCTTGAGTGTGGTATGCGCTTCCTCACCGATTATCTTGAGGGAGATACCTACTTCCGCATCCACCGCGAAAAGCACAACCTCGACCGTGCCCGCAACCAGTTCGCCCTCGTCGCCTCGATGGAGGAGAAGTGGGACGAGATGGCCGCGATCGTGGCCCGGCTTGCAAAGTAAGCGCACATCCCCGGCTATTCCGGCATACACTAGTTCCGCATACATTATTTTTGGAGGCTTGAAAAATGGAGATCATCGTTTGCAAATCCTATGAAGAAATGTCCGAAAAGGGCGCCGAGATCATCGCCGCCGTCATGAAGAAAAAGCCCGACACCGTTCTCGGTCTTGCGACCGGCTCGACTCCTGTTGGGATGTACCGCCGCCTCGCCGAGAAGAATGCCGCCGGCGAGATCGATTTCTCGAAGGTCGTCACCTACAACCTTGACGAGTATTATCCTATCTCGCCCGAGAACGATCAGAGCTATCGCTACTTCATGAACAAGAACCTCTTCGATCACATCAACATTGATAAGAAGAATACCCACGTGCCGGACGGCACCGCCGCCGATCCCGAGGCCTCCTGCCGCGCGTATGATGAGGCCTATGCCACGACGGGCGGCGCCGACGTCCAGGTGCTCGGCATCGGTCAGAACGGCCACATCGCCTTCAATGAGCCCGAGGAGGCGCTCACGGTCGGCACGCACGTCACCGGCCTTACCGAGAATACCATTCAGGCGAATTCCCGTTTCTTCGCCTCGATCGACGAGGTGCCGACCCGCGCCCTCACGATGGGCATGGGCAGCATCATGATGGCCAAGAAGATCCTGATGCTCATCAACGGCAAGAACAAGCACGCGGCCCTTTCCGCCCTGCTGGACGATAAGATCACCACCGCCGTTCCCGCCACGCTCCTCAAGCTCCACAAGGATGTCGTTATCCTTTGCGACGAGGAGGCCTACCATGGCTGAGAAGGTATTAAAGAACGTCCGTATCGACGGCAAGCTCACCGACCTTGTCGCCGAGGACGGCAAGATCAAGTCGATCGGCAAGACCGATAAGAGCGGCGAGGACTGCGGCGGCTACGACCTCTATCCCGGCCTCTTTGATATCCACGCCCACGGCTCGGTCGGCTTCGATACCATGGAGATCATGGACGGCGGCCTGCTCGAGATGGCGAGGTTTGAATTTGAGAACGGTACGACGAGCTGGCTCCCCACCACGATGACGATGGATATCGATACCATCCGCGCTGTTGTCAACCGCGACCTGCCGCGCGAGGAGGGCTGTGCCAAGATCGAGGGCTTCCATATGGAGGGCCCGTACATTGCCGACAAGTATAAGGGCGCCCAGAACGGCGATTTTATCAAGTCGCCCACGATGGACGAGTTCAAAACGCTCAGGAACATCAAAAAGATCACGCTGGCTCCTGAGCTCCCGGGCGCTCTCGACTTCATCCGCGAGTGCGTGGCCGCGACCGATACCGTCATCTCGCTCGGTCATACCGCGACCGATTACGAGACGGCCATTGCCGCCATTGAGAACGGTGCCACCTCGCTGACCCACACCTTCAATGCGATGTCCCCCCTCCATCACCGCGATCCCGGCCCGATCGGTGCCGCGGTCGAGAAGGGCATCTATGCCGAGGCGATCTGTGACGGCCTGCACGTGTCGCGTGCCGCCATCCTCACCCTCTACCGTGCCCTCGGCCCCGACCGCATGATCCTCATCAGCGATTCGCTCCGTGCGACGGGGCTTGGCGACGGTGAGTTCTCCTTCGGCGGTCAGAAGATCTTCGTGCGTGACGGTGTGGCCCGCATCGAGGCCGGGAACCTCGCCGGCTCGACAACGCCCCTGCTCGGCTGTGTCCGCAAGGCGGTCGAGTTCGGTATTCCGAAGGCCGATGCCCTCCGCATGGCCTCGGCAACGCCTGCCCGCTCGCTCGGTCTCAAAAAGGGCGAGCTGCGTGTCGGGTACGACGCCGAATTCATCCTCCTCGATAACGACCTGAATCTGATCCGTCCGATCATTTTGTGATCCCCCCGCCCCCGACCGGAGTCGGGGGCTTTTCTTTTTCAAAGGACAATGGAAAACTCGTCATTCCCTATTGCATTATGGAAAAAATGGTGTACAATAAAGATAGCGCTTGGCGCTCTAAGGAATTTTACAATGAAAGGACTATACCTATGAAAACCATCCTGTTTCAGGGGGACTCGATCACCGACTGCAGCCGCGACAGAAATGCTGCGGGGGCGGCCCCCCGTGCCTTTGGCTACGGCTATCCCCTCTCGGTGGCCTCGCGCCTTGCGCTGGATCACCCCGGTGAATACCAGTACATCAACCGCGGCATCAGCGGCAACCGCATCGTTGACCTGTATGCCCGTATCAAGATCGACCTATTGAACCTGCGCCCCGACTATATGTCGATCCTGCTCGGCATCAACGACGTCTGGCACGAGGTCGCGTACAAGAACGGTGTGGCGACCCCGAAGTTCGAGAGGGTCTACCGCATGATCCTTGACGAGATCTATGAGGAGCTGCCCGACATCAAGATCCTCCTCTTTACCCCCTTCGTGCTTGAGGGGACGGCGACCGTCGATCCCGAGAACCCCGCGAAGTGGGAGGCCTTCCGTGATGGCTCGGCCGAGCGCGCCGAGACGGTCATGCGCATTGCGAAGGACTATCCCGTGGCCCTTTCGGTCACGCAGCCCCTCTTTGACGCCGCTGCCGGGTGTGTGCCCGCCCTCCAGCTGACAAACGACGGCGTTCACCCCTCGCTTGCCGGCAACGAGATCCTTGCCCGTGAGTTCATCAAGTGGTTCGAGACGGTAAAGTAAACACCGCTACCCCCAATCCGAAATCGTAAAGGAGACTACAATGCTGACTTCCCCTACGCTTGGCGTGATGCTCGATTGCTCACGCAATGCCGTCTATCACCCGAAGGCGCTGTACCGCTTTATTGACCTCATCTCGGCGATGGGGTACAACACGCTCCAGCTGTATACCGAGGACACCTACGAGGTCGAGGGCGAGCCCTTTTTCGGGTATATGCGCGGCCGCTATACCAAGGAGGAGCTCCGCGCGATCGATGCATACGCCGCGAAAAAGGGCGTTGAGCTCCAGCCCTGCATCCAGACGCTTGCTCACCTTGCCACCATCTTCCGATGGGATGACTACCGCGCGATCCACGATCAGGGAGGCGTTCTTTTGGTGGACGAGGAGCGCACCTACGAGCTCATCGACCGGATGTTTGCCTCGTGTGCCGAATGCTTCACCTCGCGCCGCATCCACATCGGGATGGACGAGGCGATGGCACTCGGCCGTGGAAAATATCTCGATATGTACGGCCCCGGTGAGCGGAAGGAGATCCTCCTCAAGCACCTCTCCCGTGTCGCCGAGATCGCCCGCCGCTACGGCTTCCGCCCGATGGTGTGGGGGGATATGTTCTACCGCGTCGCCGCCGGTGGCTGGTACGGGCACAGGGTCGATCCCACGCTTGCTGCCGAGATCGGGGCCACCATCCCCGAGGACATCGACCTTGTCCATTGGGACTATTATCACACAAGCACCGCGATGTACGACACGATGCTGGAGGGATATCGCCTGATGAAGCCGAAGGACGGGCTGATGTTTGCGGGCGGTGCCTGGACCTGGTCGGGCATTACGCCGCACAACGGGTATTCGATCCGCACGATGGAGGCGGCCCTCCCCGCGTGCCGGAAGCACGGCGTCCGCGACATCTACATCACGATGTGGGGGGACGACGGCGGTGAATGCTCGGCCTTTGGGCTCCTCCCGTCGCTCTTCTATATGGCCGAGCTTGTCCGCGGCAACTGCGATATGCGGAGCATCAAGGCGCGCTTTGCCGAGATCGTCGGTGCCGAGTTTGACGACATGATGGCGCTCGACCTGCCGGATGGCATCGGGACGGCGCCCTACGCCTACGCGAACCCCTCCAAGTACGGTCTTTACAACGATCCCTTCCGTGGGATCATGGACAAGAACCTTGTCGAGGGCGGTGCGCGTTACTTCGCCCGTACCGCCAAGCGGATGCGGGCCCTTGCGCGGAAGGGAGGCGAGTTTGCCTATCTCTTCGACGAGGCGGCCAAGCTCTCCTCGGTGCTGGAGGTCAAGTACGACCTCGGCGTGCGTGCGAGGGAGGCCTACCGCGCCGATGACCGTGAGGCCCTTGCCACGGTGGCGACCGATCTTTCCCGCGCGCGGAAGCGCCTTGCGGTCTACTACCGGGCGTACGCCGATGGCTGGAGACGTGAGAAGAAGCCCCACGGCTTTGAGGTCCAGGAGGCCCGTATCGGCGGCATGCTCCTGCGCCTTGAAAGCTGTGAAGCCATCTTGAAAGACTATCTTGCCGGGCGCGTTGAGGCCATCGAGGAGCTTACCGAGGAGATCCTGCCTCTCAAAACAGAGCCGCGCTCCTGGCGCGAGATCTTCACCGCCTCCGTGCTGTGAAAGAGTCCGCAGACTGCCGGATAAGTCGGAGGCCAAGCCGGCTTAGGAACACAATACTCAGG
>JAZSGE010000072.1:0-7568 GCA_045532575.1 Eubacteriales bacterium
GGCTTTTGATGCTTCGCCAGGGCGTATGGCGAAGGGCAGCTACGGCGGGGGCACAGTCCCTCCGTCGGCTATGCCGACACCTCCCCTTACACAGGGGAGGCTAAGTTAGACGGAGGCATTTGATGCTTCGCCGAGGCGTATGGCGAAGGGCAGCTACGGCGGGGGCACAGTCCCTCCGTCGGCTACGCCGCCACCTCCCCTTACACAGGGGAGGCTTAATTTGCTTCGTCGGTAGGACTCTTTTTATAGCTTACGGGGTGCCGAAACGTCTGTTGGCGTCGGCGCTCTCGGCAAGTGTACGCATATGGCGAACATCTGCCATTAAGGCCATGCTGTCGGCATTGGCCTTGGCGCGGAGGGCGTTGTCAAAGTCGACCGATGCCGAGATCGCTTGCAGAGTGCTGTTAGTGCTGTCAAGGCGCTTACCAAGGTCATTCTGCATCGTCGTCAGCTGGTTAGAAAGGCTATCAAAGCACTGTACCATCGTGGAGCGCAGTGCCGAAAGACCGCTACGGATCGAATACGAGATCTCCTCGGCGGCACGCGCGATCGCCCCGGCGATCATATTGGCTTGATTCTGCTGGTCGACCATCGGGAGGGCCTCCTTCAGGCTGTCGGCGCGGCCGGTCTCAAGGTAAAAGAGAATAAGATCAACATGCTGCCAATCACGCACGTCAAGGAATCTCTTATACTGCTTTTCAAGACTACGATACAGCGCTGCTGCCTTTTCGATATAGGGAGCGCCTTGGGTCTGCACGGTATTTTCTATCTCGGCGATTCGCGCTTCCTTGGCCTCATATTCGGCATCGAAGGCAGCCATTTCGGTGGCAAATTCAATATCTGCCTCCTTCACGGCCTCCACTATCTGCTCATCCACTTGTTGCAAGCTTTTCTTCCAATCGTTATAGTTGATTTCTGCTCTACGGAGCTTCTCGCGCCAGTGCTTTTCATATCCTCGTTTAGTAGCACAACGACAACTGGGACAAGATTCCGTCCAATCCCTCACCACATCATGCTCATAGCCAGAATAGAAAGGCTCCTTCCGCACATCACTGTTGTCAAGCCAAAAAATGAATAGACTCACCAAGCTAATAATCCCAGAAAACACAAAGCCCCAAGCTGCATAATAGATGTCCTCACTCAAAATCGCCAATATTGTCGCAGCGACCACAGAGAAGACGATGGTAACAAGGCAACCGATTTTCCGCCTACTTCTACGGAAGGGAGGGATTTCGATTTCTTTCGGATCGGGGTACGGATATGCAAGATATCCCTCCTTGTCCTTTTTGAGCAATGCAAGCCGTTTTTCGCTCTTTTCCTTGATTTCTCTTTCCTTGACGGGGCGCTTCCAGTTCTTTGACGGCAGAGTGTCCTTTAATTTTTTGAGTTCGCTTTCATACTCCCCCTCAATCTGTTTCACTGCATCGCGCTCCATGGATATCGCGGAAATTCCTGCGCGAAGTGCATAAAGCTCACCTAAGAGCGTTTCCTTTTCGCTCATACTGTTCTCCTTTCTCCACAGCGCAGCGGCTGCTTTTATTCTTTTTTGGAATTATTTTAATTATAATTCTAATTCAGAATTTTGTCAACTCCCTTTTGATACATAATTCTATATAAGAAGACAAAAGGGAGGTGCGCTATGAAGCTCCGTAAGCAAAGCTACGGAACCGCCAATATGATAGGAAAAACGGCCGAACGCATCCGCAAGGAGCGCGGAATCAAGCAGAAGGATTTCATCGCACGGATGCAAGCCCTCGGTTGTGACATCAATCCAACCAGCTATTCCAAGCTCGAAGGACAGGTGCGCAATGCCACCGACAAAGAGGTCTACGTTATCGCTAAGCTATTGGAAATCCCTATGGAGGAGTTATTCAGGGAGGAAGGCTAAGCCCTTTTTCCGTTGACTTCCCTTCCCCTCCGTGGTATAATGGGGTATCATTCACTCCTTTGGAGGCTTTTATGTTTTCTGTTCTTGACTTTGGTGCGAAGCCTGACGGCGTGACCCTATGTCGCGAGGCCTTCCAGCGCGCGGTGGATGCCTGCGCCGCGGCGGGCGGCGGCACCGTCCTCGTCCCGGCGGGGCGGTATCTGCTCGGCACGGTGGTGATGCGCTCGCACGTGCACATTCACCTTGAGGCAGGCGCGACCATCCTCGGCTCGACCGACATTGACGGAGATTTTCTGCCGCACGAGGAGGTCACGCCCCCCTGCTATCAGGACATCTCGCACACCTACTTCGACCACGCGCTCTTCTCCTGCCGCGAGTGCCATGACATCTCCTTCACGGGTGACGGCGTCATTGATATGCAGAACGTGTGGCGCTCCGAGCGCTTTGAGCAGCACGGCTTCGGTACCTTCCGTACCGTCAAGCCCTTTGCGCTTCTCTCCTGCCGTGACGTCGCCTTCCGTGATCTGACGATCCTGCGCGCGACCGACCTCTGCCTTTGGATGTACAACTGCGAGCGCGTGCGCATCCGCGGTCTTGTGATGGACGTTCTCGTTGACGGCATCTCGCCCGACGCCTGCCGTGACGTTGTGATCTCGGATTGCATCATCAAGGCCGATGACGATGCCATCGTGCTCAAGACCTCCTTCACGCTCGGCCGCCCGATCGCCTGCGAGAACATCGCCATCACGAACTGCATCATTTCGTCGAACTCGAACGCCATCAAGCTCGGCACCGAGACGAACGGCGACTTCCGCAACATTACCGTCACGGGCTGTGTCATCAAGGACACGCGCCAGGCCGGCATCACGGTCCAGAGCGTGGACGGCGGCCATGTCAGCGGCATCTCCTTCTCGAATATCACGATGGACAACGTGGCCGTGCCGATCTTTTTGCGGCTCGGTGCGCGCCTCCGTGGGCCCGAGGGCACCGAGATCGGTACGATGTCGGATATCACCATTCAGGGTGTGTACGCCCGTTTCCCGAAGCGCACCTACGCGGCGACGCCCATCAACCTCCCGGGCGTTCGCGTTGTCGGCGATACCACAACGCCCTTTGAATACCCCTCGATGATCCTCGGCCTCCCCGATCACCCCATCGAGAACGTGATCCTACGCGACGTCACCCTCGTGACCTACGGTGGCGAATGCCCCGAAAACGCCCTTCCCCTCCCCCTGCCCGAGCGTGAGAATTCCTACCCGAACCCCAATATGTTCGGCGCTCTCCGGCTCATGCCGATCTCGGGGCTCTTCGTCCGCCACGCGAAGGGCGTCCGCCTTGAGAACGTCACCCTCCGCACGATCCACCCCGATACGCGAGAGGTCACGCTTTTCGAGGATGTGGAGGAGCTTTCGATCCGATAAGCATCACACCGTTTTCCCGCACCGCCCTATGGGCGGTGCTTTTTTCTCTAAAAAGTTCATTTTTTTGGAAAACCCTCTTGACAAGTCAGGGCGGCGGCGCTATAATAGTAGAGGTTAGCAGAGGCTAACTGTTATTTATGGTTATGAGTTAGCACAGACTAACTCCTGCATGAAAGGGGCAAAGACACGAGTGAAAACATTAAAGGAGCTTGCGATCGGCGGTACGGCTCACGTTGTGAAGCTTCACGGCGAGGGCGCGATCAAGCGGCGGCTGATGGATATGGGCATCACCCGCGGGACCGAGATCTACGTCCGCAAGGTCGCCCCGCTTGGCGACCCGATCGAGATCAATCTGCGCGGCTATGAGCTGACCCTGCGCCGCGAGGATGCCCGTATGATCGAGGTGGAATGATCCACCGCAAATGAAAAGGAGACTGCATGGCTATCAAGATCGCCCTGGCGGGCAACCCGAACTCGGGTAAGACCACCCTCTTTAACGCGCTGACCGGCTCGAACCAATTCGTTGGCAACTGGCCGGGCGTTACGGTGGAAAAAAAGGAGGGCGTGCTCCGCGGTCACGAGGATGTGATCGTCACCGACCTCCCCGGCATTTACTCGCTCTCCCCCTACACCCCCGAGGAGAGGGTGGCGCGCCGCTACCTCCTCGAGGAGCATCCCGATGTGATCCTCAACATTGTGGATGCCACGAACATTGAACGGAACCTCTACCTCACCAATCAGCTGTCCGAGATCGGCATCCCGGTCGTGATTGCGCTCAACATGATGGACATCGTCAAAAAGCAGGGCGATACCTTCGACGTTCCGGCGCTCTCGCGCCGCCTCGGCTTCCCCGTCATCCCGATCTCGGCCATGAAGGGAGAGGGAATTCCGGAGGTCACCGAGGCCGCCCTTGCGGCGGTCGGGACGCTTCCGCCGCTCGGAAAGCACGCCTTCCGCGGTGCCGTCGAGCACGCGCTTGCCCACATTGAGGAGGCGGTGCTCCACACCATGCCGAAGGAAAAGCAGCGCTTCTTAGCCGTCAAGATCTTTGAGCGCGACGAGGCCGTTGCCAAGGAGCTCGCGATCCCTGCCGAGGTCCTCTCGCACATTGAGGACGATATCGTGGCCTGCGAGCAGGAGATGGACGACGATGCCGAGAGCATCATCGCAAACGAGCGCTATCTCGCCGTCGCCGCTCTGCTCCGCGACGTGTATAAGCGCAAGCGGAGCAACCGCCTCTCGACCTCGGACAAGATCGACCGCGTGGTGACCGGGCGCTTTACGGCGCTCCCCATCTTCGCGCTTGTCATCTTCCTTATTTACTTTATCTCGGTCTCCACCGTCGGCACGTGGGTCACCGATTGGACCAATGACGGCCTCTTCGGTGACGGCTTCCACCTCCTCGGTATCGGGGGTGGCCGCTATGCCGAGGCCGCCGAGAGCTACGGCGAGGCCGAGGCCATCCTGTCAGGCTATCTTGACCATCTCGAGGCCGGCGGCACCGATGTATCCTCGGTGCGCGAGGCGCTGGATGCCGAGGCTGAGGGCTTCTCGCCCGAGGCAGCCAGGGGGGCCCTCAATGCCCTCGATGCCGACCTTGCCGACACGGAGGAATTCACCTACATAGCAATCGACAAGGAGACCCTCGCTGAGGAGACCGTCACGGTCACGGGGGCCGACTTCACCGCCGCCATCGCTACCGCCTATGGCTTTGGGTTCCGCGCGCCCGATCCCGCCGATTACGGTGTCTTTGTGCCCGGCATCCCCGTGCTCGTCAGCAACGCCCTCGAGGCGATCGACTGCTGGGATTGGCTCTCGGCACTCATCCTTGACGGGATCGTGGCCGGTGTCGGTGCTGTGCTCGGCTTTGTCCCCCAGATCCTCGTGCTCTTTTTGTTCCTCGCCTTCCTCGAGGCATGCGGCTACATGGCGCGCATCGCCTTCGTGCTTGACCGTCTCTTCCGCCGCTTCGGCCTTTCGGGTAAGTCCTTTATCCCGATGCTGGTCGGCACAGGCTGCAGCGTTCCCGGCATCATGGCGACGCGCACCATCGAAAGCGACCGCGACCGCCGCATGACCATCATCACGACCCCCTTCATTCCCTGCGGCGCGAAGCTCCCCTTCATTGCCCTTATCGCCGGTGCCGTCTTTGGCGGTGCCTGGTGGATCGCCCCCGTGGCCTACTTTATGGGGATCGGCGCTGTCATCCTTTCGGGGCTGATCTTAAAGCGCACAAGGCTCTTTGCCGGTGATCCCTCGCCCTTCGTGATGGAGCTGCCTGCCTACCATCTGCCGCGCGCCGTTCACGTTTTGCGCAGCATGTGGGAGCGCGGCTGGTCCTTCATTAAGAAGGCCGGCACCATCATCCTGCTCTCGACCGTTGTGCTTTGGTTCCTGATGTCCTTCGGCTTCCCCGAGGGCGGCGGCTTCCGTATGCTCGCCGAGGAGGAGGTCGAGCGCAGTGTGCTCGCCTACTTCGGCCGTGGCTTTGCCTGGCTGTTTGCGCCGCTCGGCTTCGGCACCTGGGCGGGGGCTGTGGCCACCATCACGGGGCTCATTGCCAAGGAGAACATCGTCGGCACCCTCGGTATCATCTACGGCGGTGCGGCCGGCGTTGCCGGTGTCTTCACCCACCTTTCGGGCTTTGCCTTCCTCGCCTTTAATCTGCTCTGCGCCCCCTGCTTTGCCGCCATCGGCGCCATCCGCCGCGAGATGCAAAGCGGCAAGTGGACCGCCGCCGCCATCGGCTATCAGTGCGGCTTTGCCTGGGTCGTCGCCTTCTGCATCAATCAGCTCGGCGGCCTCTTCGGTGCTCTGACGACCGGTGCCCATTGGACGGGCGGCATCCTCGCCATCCTCGCGATCCTTGCCGTTATCGGCTACTTTGTCTATCCCCTGATCCTCAAGAAGAGATCCCCCTCGCTCACCTGATCCTACGAAAGGAGGAAAAGTTATGTTTACATTTATTTCTCAAAATATCGGCTCCCTGCTCATCCTTGTCGGCCTTGCCGCCGTCCTCTCGCTGATCATTATCATGCGCATCCGGGGAAAGCGCCGTGGGAAATCCCTGTGCTCCGGCTGTTCCTCCTGTCCGATGGCAGGAAAATGCCAACAAAATACTGCGACTGAAAAAGGAGAACACACCGCATGAAAAAGGTATTCCGCTTTGAAGGCCTTGCCTGTCCCAACTGCGCTAAGAAGCTCGAGGAGGCCCTCCTCGCCATGGACGGCGTCACCGCCGCCGGCGTCAACTTCATCACCGGCAAAATGACCATCGAGGCCGACGATGACCGCTTTGATGCCATCGTTGAGGCCGCCGTCATCGAAGGCAAGAAGATCAAGGAAGCCTTCGCCATCAAGGGGTGACACCTCGTTGCTCTTGGATTAACGACTCATCCGTCGCCTACGGCGCCACCTTCCCTCGCCAGGGAAGGCTTATAGTCCACACCCCTCTGCAAAAAGAAACCGCCACACCGTGGCGGTTTCTTTTTATTCTTCTTCCTCTCCGTCGAAGACATATTCATTCAATTCATCAAAGTCAAGAAACTCCGCAAGCGTCATATTGAAGGCCAAGGCGATCTTGTGAAGTGTCATCACGCGAGGATTTTTCGTCAACCCTCGGACAATATTATCCAGCGTCGATTGCTTCACCTCGCTGATCGTGGCCAACTTATTAATCGCAAAGCCGCGCTTCTTGCAAAGCTCGCGAATGCGCTTTACATACAGTTCCGAATAGTTCATCCCCAATATCCTTTCACGGTCACCCAAGTATGGGTTATTATTATGATAACCGCAAAAAGTGCAAGGATTGCCCGAATACGGGTTGACATTTTGAAAAAAGTGTGCTACACTCTTCTTATCCGATTGAAAGTGAGGCTATCCTCCTATGGAATTGTGGGAACAACTGCTTATGGCGTCTCACCGCAAAAAAATCCGCCGATGCGCCTCCTTCTCCGAGAAGGCCGTCAAGGAAATATTGGCATCCTCCTGCTATAAGCTTCTCGCGAGAATCCGAGAGATCCTTGATGATGACACCTTGGGGGACGACTCCTGCTTTATGAAAATCGAGGAGATCGTCTGCACATATGAATCCTTTGGAAGCAACGGCGGAAGCCGCCACGATTTTTGAAAAAAGAAACCGCCACGATGTGGCGGTTTCTTTTTTGCGGAGCAACGCCGTATTGGACGATTTTCGCCTGCGCGATTACTCGGCGTCCTTCATGGAGAGATTCAGACGCCCCTTCTCGTCGGTTCCGAGG
>JAZSGE010000002.1:0-7676 GCA_045532575.1 Eubacteriales bacterium
CCTCTGCGTACCTGCCATAGAGCAGGTACGCAACGAAATTTGCCCTTTCGGGCAAGTGAAATCGCTTTGCGGTGAAATATTTGCTCCGCAAATGTGAAATGTCCGCTTGCGCGGACGTGGGCAAATTTCATTTCACATCGAGCAAGGCGAGATATTTCACAATGTGCGGTAGCACATTATTTCACGTTTTGCGGAAGCAAAACATTTCACTATATGCATTTGTGTCTTCAAATGCAGTGCTTGTCAAGAAAAAAGGACGAGGAATTTTTACAATTCTTCGTCCTTTTCCTGTTGGTAGATATTTTGATTTTTATAATGCTTTATCTCAGGTGCCCCGAGGTGCTCCTTTTTTGCTGTGAAGTAGTATAAGGCTACCTCGAGCTTTTTCATCGGTGAACAGCGGCCGACGTTTTAATTGCAATAAATTTGCTTGTTATTTCATCAAATTTTCTTGAAAGAACCGTGGGCAAATGCTATACTTTATGCGTAACCTGTTTCACATCATCACCGAGGAGGATCTATGAGGCGACTGATCTTTACCGACGTTCACGCGAGCCTGCCCGCGCTGGCCGCCGTGCTACACGATGCCGGGCACTGGGACGAGGCCCTGTTCCTTGGGGATATCGTGGGCTTTGGCCCGCATCCCGCAGAGTGCGCGGCGCTCTTGCGCGAGATCGCCCCTCGGCGCCTCCTCGGTAACCACGATCTCGATTGCTGTGGGGAGCACCCCCGGAGCCTATGGGATGCCTGGACGCACGATCAGCTCTCGGAGGATATGCGCTCCTGGATCCTGGATTGCCCCCCGGCGCTTTCTCTGCGCTTTGGTGACGTGCGCGTTTTCTGCAGTCATCGCGCGCCCTCGGCGGTCGGCTATCTGCGCCCCTCCGTGTCGGCAGAGGAGATGGCGGCAGCCTTTGGCGATACCGAGGCCGACCTCCTTCTTTGCGGCCATTATCACCACGGCATCGAGCGCATCCTTGGCGGCAAACGCTATGCCGCCATCCGCGCCGTCGGGCAGATGCGGGACGGCGACCCGCAGGCGGGGTACACGATCGAGGAGGACGGTACCCTCACCCACCACCGCGTTCCCTACGATGTAGAGAGGGTCATCCGCGACCTCGATGCGATCGGCCTTGCGGATGCCTTCAAGGCACGCTGGTCGCACTTCATCCGCACCGCTCACGACCCCGAGTGGTCAAGAACGTAAAAGCAAAAAGAGCATCCCTAAGGCGACCTGCGATACAGCAGGTCAGCCGTAAGGGATGCTCTTTTTTCCATAGCGTTAGTTCAAAGGAAGACGATGTCCCCTATGCAAGGATCAAAAAGATAGCGGCCGCGCCGTTTTTTAATTTACAAGCTTCTCGGTGACGGTTTCGCTCAGGTGGTCGCAGGATCCCGCTACGATCAAGGTCGCGACCTCCCCTTCGTATCTGACCACCGTCACGGAGGCGTTCGGTACGTGGGGGATCTCCTCCATCCGTTCGAGGGGGATCTCCTGCCATAGCGTGCGCAGAGCACGGATCACGCCGCCGTGCGTTGCAACGACCACCGTTCCTCCCTCATGCTCCGCTACGATCTCCCGCACAGCATCAAAAGCGCGGGCGCGCACCTCGGCAAAGCTTTCACCACCGTCAAACCGTACAAGCCCCGGCTTTCCCATGTACAGCCCGTAGGTCTCGGGATATTGCCGCTCAACGTCCTCGCGCAGCACCCCCTCCCAAAGGCCGACGTCCACCTCCCTAAGCGCCGCCATCGTGCGGATCGGCAGCGAGAGCGCCTCGGCAAGCGGCCTTACGGTGTCGCAGGCGCGGCAAAGATCGCTGGCGTAGATCGCATCGACGGAAAAAGCGCGGCGGAGGTGCTCCGCAACCTCCAACGCCTGCCGCCGCCCCGCCCCATCCAGAGGGAAATCCCTTTGCCCCGAAAAGCGATGGTCCTTGTTCCCTTCGCTGTATCCGTGGCGCACAAAAATCAATTCGGTCATTTCGTGGTACCTTTCTTTACGGTGTTCGCCATTAGTATATACCATTTTTCGGCGTTTGTAAAGACTTCGGGATATAGTCGCCCCTCGTGATGGCAAGGAATACTCCGGCATTCAGGGCTCAGCACCCCGCATAGGCTCGTATCGGCTCACCGGAGAATGAGGAGGCAAATCGCCCCCTTTAATGGTAGCGTATTGTCATTTGTATTCGCCCTTTTCCGAAAAACCGATAATTGAAAAAACAAGCCCAATAATAGGAATGAGTAAGCCTACCGCTTGAACGATCTCCCAATTCGCGCCCACGGACACATAAAAGCAAAAAAATCCAAATAGCATCAAGGCGATTCCAAACAAAATTTTTTTCATACGATCATCCCTCCTTTTAAAACCGGCCTTTCTTTAAAAGCGTATACTACTCTTTCTTTTCCTCATTTTCTCCGCTTATGTATTTCTTGAAAAAGCTTGACAGCTGCTCGTCAAAGCACCCGACAATACAAAAGATCAATCCGAGCGGTGCCCCCACAATAAACAAAACATACCCAAAATCCCCTTCGTGCATAATGGCCCCCATTAAGGCAAGCATCAGGAACGCTATCCCAAGTAACATTTTCTTCAACCCTTTCATCGCAAGAAATCTCCTTTGGAAGTATTCAACACAAACGAGAGCAAAATAAAAGGAAGCTACCCTTTGGATAGCTTCCGCATTTTCTTGTTCCTCCCAATATCCTTGCATCGGGCGTCCCTACGTTGGCATTATCCAAATCAGGTTCTCGGTCGAAGGTCACACCTTCCTCTCAGCCTGTTTACAAGCTCCCGTTTGTTCGGTTGTGAATGTATTATACACCTTTTCCCCCGAATTTTCAATAGCTTTCCAAAATATTCTCCGGGCAGCATATTGCCGAATATTTATCTGCGAGCCTGTTATACCGAAATTCACCTCGGATGTCAAGCCTCTTGCCACCGCGATCGCGCTGTCAATCCCCAAGGCGGCACAAAAGAACGCGAAGGTGTTCATGGCCTTCCCGGGGTACGGTGCCCACGCCCCCAATATCTATGTGGCGAAGGGCGCCATCGGCTTCATGGTCTCTCACAACGGATACTGGGTGGATGCCTCGGACGAGGAGCTTTACAACAGCCTCAACCGTGGGGAAACCCCCATCCTTGGCAGCTACGGGAAGGCAAACGGCAAGCCCAACAGCGGGTATGACGATCCCTACGATTGCTATTTGCTCTATCTGCTTTTGCGCGATTTCCAGGCGCTTCGCTTTGCGTATGAGCTGCCAAGAGGCACGCTCGGCACACAGCTTGACGGTCTGCTCGGCGAGATCTATTCCTCCCTTTTGCGGGCATGGAACGGCAAAATCGAGCTGAGCGGATGGAGCATGGGCGGCTATCAGTCGCTGTGCGTTGCCGCCCTCGCCGCCAAGGCCGGAATCCCGCTCTCCTTTGTCAGAGCGGTGATCCCCGGATTTTGCAATCTTTCGGGGCACGCCGTCGATGGCCGCTTCAACAATGCCTTTGGCATCGGGTACACGGGGGCCATGCGCTATCTCGATGCGGCGGCTCTTGCCGAGTACATTGATTCTTATGTCGAGATCCCAAGATGCGGACTCGGTGACTATACCTGCCCCCCTGCGGGTATCCTCGCCGCATACAACGCCATCCGGTGCAAGAAAAAGATCTGTCTGTACCAGAATGCCACCCACGGCTACGTGCCGTCCGACACCGATATCTTTACCTGCGAGGAAGCCGCGAACAGAGTGTGATGGGCGCTGTGGCGCACACCACAAAAAAGGAGCACCGAGGTGCTCCTGCCGTCACGGGAAATTCGCGCGATGCGCGTGTGTACCGCACGCGCCGGTTCGATGAGTGTACAGGTCGCCAAAGAAGGAAGCACCCGGGATGAGGTGCTTCCTTCTCTGGCGAAGTACTATAAGGCTAAATCGAATTCTTATTTATCTTTTTTCCATACCGCAGGAGTAACACCTGTTAGATAATACTTCTTCGTTTTTAATGCTGCTATATAATCTGAAGCCACCCGCAAAGTTATACGCATCAAAGCCGTTTTGCATTAAAACACGTGTTGCCAAATAGCTACGAAGTCCGCTTTGGCACATCACGTAGATTTTTTTTGTTTTATCAAGCTCACCTATGCGCTCCCTTAACTCATCAAGCGGAATATTGTTAAAGCCGTCAGCATGACCGCGCATATACTCTAACGGGGTTCGAGTATCGAGTAAGATCACATCCTCTCTTTCACGCAAAATGAAAATATCTTCATAATAAAACTGTTTTACCACACCGTTTTTGATGTTTTCAGCAACAAAGCCTGCCATATTCACCGGGTCCTTTGCAGAAGAATACGGCGGAGCATACGCCAAATCCAACTCCTTTAGCTCATCTGCCTTTAAGCCTGCGCGGATTGCCGTAGCAATCACGTCAATACGTTTATCCACGCCATCATAACCGACGATCTGCGCGCCTAAGATCTTAAAGCCTTCCTTTTCAAAGATCAGCTTCAGAGTCATTGCCGTTGCGTTCGGATAATATCCTGCGTGCGAATTTTGCGTTAAAATAACCTTTTCACATTCATATCCGCTTGCCCTCGCTTGCTGTTCGTTAATACCCGTCGTCGCTACCGTCATATCAAAGAGCTTTATAACAGACGAGCCTTGTGAGCCCTTGTATTCGCTCATATGCCCGCAAATATTATCGGCAGCGATACGCCCCTGCTTGTTCGCAGGTCCTGCCAGCGAAATGACCGCATCCTGCTCGGTGATAAAGTGTTTTACTTGCACGGCATCCCCCACCGCGTAGATGTCGGGGGCAGAGGTTTCCATTTTGGCGTTTACCTTGATCGCGCCTTTGAAGCCAAGCTCTAATCCTGCCTTTTTCGCAAGTGTATTTTCCGGGGTAACACCAACCGCAAGCACGACCATATCAGCGCTGATCTGCTGTCCGTCGGCAAGTGCAAGCGAGACCTTGTCACCTGTCATGCTCATTTTCTCGGCGCTGCTATTGAGCAACAATTGTACGCCGTGGTAGCGGAAGCTTGCGTGGATGAACGATGCCATATCACAGTCAACCGTAGGTAAAAGATGGTTGCCGCGTTGAACGATAGTCGTTTTGATCCCGAGCTCAGTAAGGTTTTCCGCCATTTCAAGGCCGATAAATCCACCGCCGATCACTACGGCTGTTTTGGGCTGCTTTTGCTCTATAAATGCACGGATCTTCAGCGTATCCTCTACCGTTCGGAGCGTGAATGTTCTTTCATTTTCAGTATAGAAATCCGGCAAAACAGGCTTTGCTCCGGGGGATAAAATCAGCTTATCATAGCTTTCCGTAAAGCGCGTTCCCGTTTTCAGGTCGGTCACAAAAACGGTTTTGCTTTTCGTGTCAATATCGGTTACCTCGTGGCACACCTTGGCCTTAATTCTGAAACGTCGATAAAAGCCTTCGGGCGTTTGCAATGTCAAATCTTCCCTATTCTCAATAATACCACCGATATAATACGGCAAACCACAGTTTGCGTATGAAATATAACCCGAGCGCTCAAAAATAATGATCTCTGCATTTTCATCTAGTCTTCTTATTCTTGCCGCAGCAGTTGCGCCCCCCGCAACCCCACCTATAATGATGATTTTCATAGGCTCTCCTTTTATGATCTTCGATAGCTCGCAACAAGCAATATCCACAAAATCCCTGTTTTCGATGAGATTATTATATCACATTTTTTATCAAAAATCAATTAACTTCATACGGTGTGCTCCTGCTGTCACGGGAATTTCGCGCGGAGCGCATTACCAAAAAAACAGGAGCACCGAAGTGCTCCTGTTTTTTGTGGTGAAGTAGTATAAGGCCAGATTGAAACCAACCACATATTTTAATTTTGTGAGAGATACGCAGTCATAACGTGTCGGAAAATACTTCCTGAAACCTGAACAGTGTATTTCACCTGTAACGAATAGACCTGTGATGCAAGCTCAACTTCTTTTTCCTCATTTATGCCAACATTCACTGTATGTCTGCTATAATAAGGGTATACCCCATCATATCCTCCATAAACTTCTCTTCCTGTTGCAGTGATATTAAATGTCACGGAAACATTAGAGTAATCAACGCCATCGTCTTTTGTGCGTACACTTGCGCGAATTCCTCGCCACCCCACAGCCACACATGAAACACTTAAATAGTCTTCGTAGTTTGAGTTATTTAATAAAATTACTTGGTACTCATATTTTATGTAACGTGTATCTCTATACGTTATTCCATTTAATATTACTTCGGCAGTAAATTCAAAAGTAGTACGTGTTTTGCTTTCATTTTGAAATACGGTATAGTCGGTATTAGAAACAAACGTAGACACCGTGTTTGTTTCTCCACACGAACAACAGAATTGTGCTGTAACATTAAACCCCTCCTCGTTTTCTATCCAAGTAAATTGGGGAGGCTGATGCTTATGGAAAATTTCCTCTAATGTCTTTGAACCCGAAGCATCAATAGTATCTATTTGTGAAATGGGTATTGCAAGATTCAAATCAAGCCCATCGCCAAAGCCGGCACTAACAATACCGATTACTTTGCCATATGAGTCTATAAGCGGTCCACCGCTATTCCCATGAGTAACAGCCGCGGTGGTTTGAATGTACGTTGCTCCATCAATATCCCTTTTTGCAGTAGAAATTATCCCTTCAGATAAGCTACCGTCAAGAAAGCCTAAAGAGTTGCCGATTGCATACACCTTTTCTCCTGTTTTCACCTCGGTTTCTCTTGTTTTCAGAGGAATACCGTTAGTGCAAGAAACCTTAAGAATAGCTATATCTTTTTCCTCGCTATATCCCAGTATGCTTTCAACTTCATATTCTTCTCCCGTGGAGAGGGTAATAGAAGCAGTAGTGCAGTTCTCTATAACATGATAATTGGTTACGATTGTGCTTCCATCATTGAAAAAAAATCCGGTGCCACTACTCTGCTCCCACTGGGATTGCGCATTTATCACAACAACCGATGGTGCTATGAATTCATAGATTTCTTGCGCATTGAGCTCTTTATATCCACCAAATATGTTAGTCAAAAGATTACACGATGTCATCGACAAAACAGTAATGAGCATTAAACAAACAAAAAACAAAATACGTCTTCTCATCATTCGGCCTCCATTAAAAAAGAGCGTCAACCGCAGTTAACGCTCCGAAAAACGCAAACCCCGATTGTCGCTCAACAAATCAAATCAGAACAGGAATAGCTTCTACATCCTAACTTGTGGAATTCGCGTTTTTGCCAAATTCAAAATTAGGATGCGAAAAAAGGGGTATAATTATCCCTGCAAAAAAGAAACTACACCTTTTTCTTATTATTCGATTTGTTGAGCATACTTATTATATCACAAAATTCGCAGAATAGCAAGCCGTTTCAAAAAAATAACTTTGGCACCGTGGCGTGTGCTTGTCTTGATATGGGAATTTCGCCTGCGGCGAATATACCCACGCTTGCCATCGGCTCGCGAGCGGCCGCTGCTCTGCGCGGGGTATGCGAACCCAATTCCGCGCGCTTTGCGCACGGAGTGGGTTCGTGCGCGGAGCGCATCACCACAAAAAAACAGGAGCACCGAAGTGCTACGGGAATTTCGCCTGCGGCGAATATCCGCGCACTCTGCGCCTGGTGAGCAAGCTCCCCGATCTCCGAGTGGCGGATG
>JAZSGE010000053.1:0-16819 GCA_045532575.1 Eubacteriales bacterium
CCTTGTGCTCTTTCCCGATGACCCCATCCCCGCAAGCATCCCCTTTCTGTATCCGGCCGTCTTAAAGCCCTGTGTCAGCGAGGAGTATTGGCATCACCCCTTTCCCGGGATGCGCAAGGTCTGGTTCCCGAAGGATCACGGGGAGGCGGTCGCGATCCGCCGAGAGATCTACGATGCCGGCTATCGCGGCAGTCTTCTGCTTCAGGAACGGATCCCCGTCAAGGACACCGACAATTATGTTCTGACCGTTTACTGCGATCGCTTTGCCCGTGTCCGCGCCGCCGTCTTCGGCAGGGTGCTCCTTGAGGAGCATACTCCGCGCGGTCTTGGCAATCATGCCGCCATCCTGACCGAGGCGCCTCCCCCCGTGGCCGAAAGCCTTTGCGCCTTCCTTGAGGAGATCGGCTATCGCGGCTTTGCGAACTTCGACCTCCTCCGCCATCCTGTCAGCGGCGAGTATCTGACGCTGGAGATGAATCTGCGCCAGGGGCGGAGCAATCACTATATGACGGCGGCCGGCTGCAATCCCGCCTCGCTCATCGTTCTCGATCATGTCATGGGCGAGGAGCTCCCCATGGCCGAGTATTCCTCAAGGATCCTTTGGCACACGCTCCCCCTGCCGCTCCTTTGGGATGCGATCGAGGACAAGGCCCTCGTCTCTCATTGTCGCGATCTTGTGCGGCGTGGGCGCAGCGTTTCGGCGCTTTGGCAACGCGCCGATCTTCGTGCCAATCCTCTCCGCCGTCTCTTTCTCCTTGAGCATGAGCGTAGGATCCGCAGGCGCCTTCGCGAGGGGAGGCGGGAGGAATGAAGCGGCTCGGCATACTCGGCGGTATGGGGCCGGTTGCCGGGGCGTATTTCTATCAGAGACTGACGGCGATCACCGATGCCTCGGGGGATGCGCTCCATCCCTCGGTGGTGTTGCTCAGCGATCCCACCGTCCCCGACCGTACCGCCCATCTTATGGGGGAGGGGCCCTCCCCCCTGCCGGGGCTTGCCCGTGCCTTGGCCTTCCTTGAGGCCGGCGGTGCCGAGGTCGTGGCCATCCCCTGCAATACCGCTCATGCGTATCTTCCGTCACTTGCGAAAATGAGCCGAGCCGAGCTCCTCGATATGCCCGATCTCGCCGTCCTCAGCGCCGCCTCGCTCGGTGCATCCTCGGTCGGGATCCTGTCTACGCTCGGGTGTCGCCTCGCCGCCGTCTACGAGATCGCCTGCCGCCGTCGGGGCATCGTCTGCCACACGCTTCCCACTGCTGAAGGCGAGGCCGTCAACCGTCTGATCTACCGCCAAAAAGGCGGAGAAGCCGTCGGGGCTGACGCCTATCTTCCCTATGTCAGTCTTCTGCAGGCGCAGGGGGCCGAGCTTGTGATCCTTGCCTGCACCGAGATATCGCTTGCGTTTGCCGGCCATGCGACGAGGGGAACGCTCGATGCTCTGGAGATCCTGGCGCGCCGCGCCGTCACGGCGTGCGGTGCGCCGCTCGTAAAGGAGGTGGCACAGCATGCGCCTGAACGCGCTTATTCAAGGTGAATGCCTTATGGCCTTCGGCGCTCCGACCGAGGCGCAGGAGGTCGTGCACCTGACCCGCTCCTCGCGGAATGCCTCGCGCGGCTCGGTCTTTTTCTGTATCCGGGGGAGCCGCTACGACGGCCACGCCTTCGCTCGCGATGCGTATGACCGCGGGTGCCGTGTCTTTGTGGCTGAGGAGGAGCTCTCGCTTCCGCCCGACGCCACCGTCCTCCTCGTCCTCGATGTCCGCCGCACGATGGCGGGGATGGCCGCGCGCTTTTACGGCGAGCCGGCCAAGTCGCTTACCTTCATCGGGATCACGGGGACGAAGGGGAAGACCACCACCGCCAAGATGATCGTAGGCCTCCTCGGGGGGATGGGGATATCTGCGGCCTATATCGGCTCCTCGGGGGTCGCCTACAAGGAGGTTTCGGTGCCGACCGAAAATACCACGCCCGATAGTCTTGAGCTGCACGCCTGGCTCAGCGCCATCCGTGATGCCGGGATCCGCCTTGTGGTCATGGAGGTCTCCTCACAGGCCCTTGTGCAGGACCGTGTCCTCGGCATCCCCTTTGAGGTCGGGGTCTTTACCAATCTCTCGCGTGATCATATCGGGGAGGGGGAGCATCGCACGATGCGTGATTACCGCGCCGCCAAGCTTTCCTTTTTCCGTGATCATACCCCAAAAACCGCCATCCTTTTCGGGGAGGACCGCTTCTCACGTAGGATCAGGCGGGAAATGCCCCGCGGGCGCTGCCTTTATTACGGCAGACACCGGCGGAGCCGACTTTTTGCCAAGGATCTGACCGAGGTGAAGGAAAGGGATGCGTTTTATACCGAGGCAACCCTCGTCATCGGTCGACGGGAGGCGCGTGTTCGTCTCGCCTTTGCGGGGAAGCATTATGTCGATAACCTCCTGGCGGCACTCCTTACCGTCAAAAGGATCGCCGGGTGCCGGATCGAGGAGCTTCTGCCCTATGTCGGCTCGCTGTCGGCCGCCGGGCGATGTGAGGTCATACCGACCGAGCGTGCCGCCACCTTTGTCATTGATTATGCGCACAACGGGGCCTCGTTGGCCGCCGCCCTCCGTGGGCTCCGCCCCTTTACCGAGGGACATCTTTACTGTCTCTTCGGTGCTGTCGGTGAGCGGAGCGAATGCCGCCGCAGGGACATGGCGCGCGCCGCCGCCCGGTATGCCGACCGCTCGGTCATCACCGAGGACGATCCGGGGGTCGAGGATCCGGCGCATATTGCGGCCGAGATCCTTGCGGCCTTTCCCGATCCCGGGAAGGCCACCGTCATCTTGGATCGGAGAGAAGCCATCGAGCACCTTGTCAGGGTGACGACCCCCAAGGACGTTGTCCTTTTGGCAGGGAAGGGAGACGATGACTTTCAGATCACCAAAAACGGGAAGATCCCCTTCTCGGAGGCCGAGATTTTAAGCCCGTTTCGCACCTCCTCCGCGACGTGAGAAACTTTTTCTTATTTTTTCAAAAAACCACTTGACAAAAGGAGAAAAAGCAGTTATAATATCTCATGTCGCGAGAGTGGCGGAACTGGCAGACGCGCACGTTTGAGGGGCGTGTGGTTTATCCGTACGGGTTCAAGTCCCGTCTCTCGCACCAAGCAAAAGGCAGGTCGATGACCTGCCTTTTTGCTTTGATATATGAGATGTTTACAAAATACCTCTTGCATTTTTTCGACAATGTAGTATCCTATAGATGATATCTCATGCGAGAAAAACGATCCACCGGGAGAACCCTATGGGACTTTGGACACGCGAGCACCTGATCACTATTCTTCCCACCTTTGCGATCATGATCGTGATAGCGCTTCTTATGCGGCGGCTTCTCATAGAGAAGCGGTATGAAATACGGATGATACCGATCAAGAGCATTGCCGTGCTCTTGATCCTTATGGAGATCGGGAAGCAGTGGTGCTCGATCGTGCGTGGCTACGACCTCTATCATATCCCCCTTCATTTTTGCTCGATTTTCCTTTATATCCTGCCTCTTTTTGCGTTTTATCGAGGCAAATGGCAGAAGAGCGTCAGCTCCATCGCCTGTGCGACTATGATGGCTCTTTTCATCGGGATGCTGGTGCTGCCGAATACGATCTACACCTCCGCCCGCCTCGCCACTTTTTTTACCGACTATTTCTCCTTTCACACGGTGGTGTTCCACAACCTTGTGATCTTCGCCCTCTTTTTGACTCTGGCACTCGATCTGCACACGCCGAGCGGCGAACGCAAGGAGCTCATCTTCCTGACCGTGTTCGGTATGGCCTTTGTTGTGCTGTCGGCCAGTGCCTCCCATCTCCTTGACACGAATTATTCAAATTTCCTTGAAAGCTCGATCGGCTTTGTGGCAGAGGTAGTCTCGCGCCTCGGGCTTGCCATCGGGGAGATCCCCGCAAAGATCCTCTATGGGGCGGTGCTTGGCGCCTTGCACATTCTCCTTCTGATCATTACCTATTATCTCTTTTTTGCGCTTTCTTGGGCAATAAAACCAAGAAAGAGATGACGGAGCATCACCGGCGCTTAGGAAGAGACTTCCCGAAAGACCTTCGCGATAGGTGATGCGGAAGCAAAGACATCTCAATACTTACAGTAATCGAGAGGTAGTGAATGGAAACCAAAGAGCTTTTGACCGAGGACCGCATCCGTGCGGATCTCAAAACAAGCATAAAGCAGGGGTGTATCGATAGGATCCTTGCTTCCGCCCTTCTGTCCCTCCCCCTTCTCCTCCTCGCTCTTTTTACACTCCTTGCCGAGGCGTATGGGCTGGCACTCGTGTGTGTGGTTCCGCTGATCGTCATTCTTCTTTTCGTGGCGATCCCGTATGCGATCGTCTGCCGCCGTTACCGCCGAATGCCGATCACCTTGTGCGAAAAACCCATCGATGGCGTTGAGTCCTTTGTCCACGCCACGCTCAGCGAGATCCTGTGCGGCTTTCGTTTTGATAACCGCAGGCGTTCCTTCTTCGTTTTTCACGGGCAGGGGCGTACTGTGATCCCCGAAAATCTCCGGCATCTCGGCAAGGGCGACTCTTGCTACCTCCTCAAGGACCTGGGCGGCAATATCGTTCTCTTGTATTCCGCCGCATCCTACCGCCCTGCCGAGGGCCTTTCGGTAGAGCCTTAATGCTCTCAATAAAAAACGGCACGGAAGCCTTCGGGGCCTCCGCGCCGTTTCTTTTTTATTTCTTCACAAGCGAGCTTAATGAGTGATACATCAGCACAAGACCTGCGCTGAGGAGCGCGCCGCCGATAATGTCGGTGATCCAATGCACCCCCGAAAGGAGGCGCCCTATCACCATAAAAGCGGTAAACGCGAGGATCGTACCGATCACGCCCCATCGGACAACGGGATGCCGGATGCGCCCCTTCAGCTGGAGGATTGCCGTCGGCATCACACAGAGCGAAAGCATCGTCGTCGATGACGGATAGGAGGCCTCAAGGACCCCCTCGATCAGGACGGGCCGGTAGTTGATGACGAAGACCTCGAAAAAGAGATACGCCGCCATCACAATAAGATAAAAGCCTCCGAGAAGCAGAATGCTGCGATCCACCTTGAACAGGCTTTTCCGTTTGATCCATTGAAGGAGGCCGAGCCCCGCAAAGCCGAAAACGACAAGGAAGGGCACAAGCCCCAGCCAGTCGGTCACGGTGTAGAGGCCCATATGCACGCCCGTAAGCTCATGGAAGGCAGCGTTCAGCCCACCGAATCCTACCGAGGACCCCTCGGGACCGACGGCACGCACATCGACAAAGGAGATGAGCGCCGTCCATAGCGCGAACAGCACAAGAAGACTTAAAGAAAGATAAAAGCAGATCCGATTCCGCTGGTTCATTGCTGTGGTATCCTTTCGCATATCCTGTGTTAATTATACCGCCGGGGGGCACAAAAGTCAAGTATTGGCGGCGCTTTGCGGTATGTGCCTCCCTGACCCTATAGTTTTGACGCAATTTTCCTTTGATAATCCTAGCAAATTCCCTTGTTTTTCTTGACTTTTCCGGCGCCGTGTGCTACAATTTTTAAAAACGCCGGAGGTAGAAGCACATGGAACCGAATATCGATACGCTCCTGATCCGCGAGGCCGTGGAAGAGGACAGAGTGCCCTTTCAACGCTTTTTCGACGGTATGGGGGAAGAGAGCCGTTCCTTTTTTAATGCGACGGGCTACAACTCTCGCCTCGTAGAATCGTTTCTCAACGGAGGGAAGGAGGGCTATAAGTTTTGGGTCGCCACCCCGGGAGGGGAACGCGGAGCCGAGATTGCCGGCTATGTCTTCCTTTGGGATCTTAATACGGGTGTGCCGTGGTTCGGGATCGCCGTTTCGGATTCCTGGCGCGGCCATCACCTCGGCCGCCGCCTTTTGAATACCGCCGCCGATTATTGCAAAATGAACGGATACGGCGGCATCCTTCTTTCCACCGCCAAGACAAATCTCCGGGCGCAAGCCCTGTACGAGCGAGGCGGCTTCCGCCGGATCGGCACGGTCCAGAACGGCGAGCTCCTCTACCTCCTTCGCTTCGATAAATAAAGGTCAGATCCCACAAAAAAGAACCGGCTCCGCTTTGTAGCGGAGCCGGCTCTTTTTCCCTTTCTTAGGCCAATTGGGCGCAAAAGCTCTCCAAAGGAGCATGCTTTCCCGAAAAGACACATGACGAAAAAAATGCCAAAAAACTGTGCAACATGAACAATTTTTGAGGTCAAAATCGGTCGAAAAATCCCTTATAAATCCAAAAAAGGAATTACAAGGAAAATATATGGGGCGCGGTCCAAAAAATCAATTTCCAATAATGCATCGTTATGTTTGCATTTTTGACCGTTTTTGCCCTTGAATGACCATTTAAATGAATGTCCGTCCATGTTGCGGAGGAGTTGCGGGCACTCTTTTTAGTATGCGAATGCTATATATTATTATATATTGAAGATAAAAAATCGAAAATCTCCATTATGTAAATTTAACTATACGAATTTTTGACGTTGTTTTGACAAGCGAGACGGCGCTCTCCACCCGTTTTGTACCTCTTGCTCGCCCTCTTTTGGGCGCGACCTCCAACCAAGGAAAATCCTTCTGTAAAGCGCGAAAATCGGCGCAAGGTTTTTCGCAGAAATCCATTGACAATTTACGGTGATTACGATATAATGAATTACAATAAGGGTTTTTGCGCCTTGTTGCAATGTTCAAGTCGCAAAACCAAGGACAATATTACTTTAGATTGGAGAACGCCCATGAAGAAAGCAGTAACGTGCGCTCAGTGCGGAACCAAGATGCGTCCTGGCATCAAGTTCTGCTCTAAGTGCGGCTACCGGTTGAAGGATGCCGAGGCGGAAGCACGCGCCGCGGCAGCCCAGGCCGAGGAGGCAGCTGCCAACTTTTTGACCGAGGAGGAGATCGCCACTCTGCGTGCCGCAGAGACGGCTCCCGAGGTGGAAGAGGTGGTAGAGGCTGAGGTTGCCGAGGAAGCAGGTCCTTCGCAGAAGCAGCAGAGGATCCAGGAGCGTGCGGAAGCCAACAAGTTGAAGGCTGCGGAGGCGCATGAGAATGCGATGTACCGTCAGCGCATCGCCGCCGAGGAGCAAGCCGCCAAGCGTGCCGCCAAGACCGAGGCGATCGAGGCTCGCAACGCCGAGAAGGCGGAGGCTCAGCGCCAGCGCGCCGAGGATCTTGTCCGCATCGAGGCCGCCAAGGCCGAGGCCAAGGAGGCCGCGCAGATCGCGGAGGCCGCCAGACGTGCCGCCAAGGCCGATGCCATTGAGGCTCGTACTACCGCTCAGGCCGAGGTAGAGCAGAAGCGCGCCGAGGAGATCGCCCGCGTTGAGGCCGCCAAGGTCGAGAAGCGCCGTGCCGATGCCGTCGTCAAGGCCGCCCGTAAGGCTGCGGAGACCGAAAGCCGTGCCCAGGCTAAGGAGGAGGCCGCCGCAAAGCGTGATGCCAAGCGCGCCGCCAAGGCCGATGCCCTTGAGGCCCGCACGTCCGCCCGCGCCGCCGAGGAGCAGAAGCGCGCCGAGGAGATCGCCCGCGTTGAAGCCGCCAAGGTCGAGAAGCGCCGCGCCGATGCCGCCGTGAAGGTCGCCCGCAAGAATGCGGATGCCGAGAATAAGGCCCAGGCCAGAGAGGCTGCCGAGAATAAGCGTGTCGCCAAGCAGGCCGCTCTCGAGAGCAAGCGCAATTTTGAGGCCAATGTGGCGATCGACCGTCTGAATGCCGGCCGTGCCGCCACCGAGGAGCGTCAGGCTATCGCCAAGCGTTCCTTTGAGAGCCGCGTTGAGGCGATGCGTCAGAACAGTGAGCTCCAGCTCGCGAGAAAGAGCGAGAAGGAGACGGTGCGCCGTGAGCGCATTGATATTGCCGAGCGCGAAGCCGCCGCTCGCAAGCAGGTCAAGAGTGAGCGTTCTCTTGCCAAAACATTGCATAAAGAAGAAAAGAAGGCGGCGAAGCAGCGCCGTGCCGAGGCCGCCGTTGCGGTCGCCGAGAAGCGCGCCGAGAACCGTCTGAACGATCAGCGCATTTCGCTTGAGCGCGCGCAGATGAAGCAGCGCGTTGCCGCCGATGAGAAGGTGCAGTCCACCCGTCTCGGTGGTGAGCTCAAGAATGCGAAGAAGTCCGCCGCCGAGAATCTGAAGCAGACCCGTGCTATGCTCAGTGCCGAGGCCGAGGCGGAGCGCCATCGCAACCTCGAGCTGAAGAAGGCTGTCGAGGAGAAGGAGTTCGAGAACCGCCTGAATGCGAAGCAGGATGCGGCCGACCGTAAGGCTCGCAAGCTCCGCGAGGCGGATATCCGCCGTGTTGCCGCCAAGCAGCAGGCGATCCGTCAGAGCGCTACCAAGAAGCTTGGTCAGATCGAATACAAGTCTGCCGCCGCCAATGTCGATGCGGAAACGGCAGAGACCCGTCGCAAGGCGCAGGCCGCCGAGCGCGAGATGCAGGAGCGCATCCGTAACGAGAAGGCTAAGGCTCGTGAGGAGGCCGCTGCCGAGCGCCTCGAGCGTCAGAACGCACGCACCGAGGAGCGCATCCGCACCGAGCGTGCCAACAGCAAGGCCAAGGTCGCCAAGCGCGTTTCGGATGAAAAGCAGAAGCAGAATCGCATCCTTCTTAATGAAGAGGCGAAGATCGCTCTCCGCGAGAACAACGAGCTGAAGAGACAGGTCCAGGATACGGTTGCCGACAACCGTACTGTCGCTACTCGTCAGGAGGCGGACGAGTATGTCCATCGCCGTGGTCTCGTCACCCAGCAGCGCATCGCTTCTAAGGAATCGAGCCTGCGTGTGCGTGCCGCCAGAAAGGTCGGCGACCTCGAGTACAAGACGGCAATGATGTCGCCCGAGATCGTGGATGCCCGCCTTTCCGTCAAGAAGGCTCGCGAGGATAAGGATCGCATTGAGACCGAGCAGAAGCTCCGTCTGCGCGATGCCTCGCTGGGGCAGCGTGTGGCGGAGGTTCAGGAAACTGCCGATCTCCGTTCCCAGGATGTACGTATTTCCGGTGAGCTGAAGGCGGCCAAGAAGTCGGCCAATGCCAAGGTCGCCGCTACCCGTAAGATCGCAAAGACCGATGTGAAGATCGCAAAGCATCAGAACGATTTCCTCGATGAGGAGCTCGACGATAAGCGTAGCGATCTCCGCACGCTTGACAGACAGGCATCGGCCGATCACCGCGCCCGTCTGCGCCGCTCGAACGACATTCAGCGTGCCGCCAGCGCACAGAATGCGGTTACCAGCCGTGAGCTCAAGAAGCTCGGCGCCGCCGAGCGCCGCGCCGCCAAGAATCTCGCGGGTGAGGCATCCGAGATCCGTGCCAAGGCGATCGCCGTTGAGCAGGAGGATATGAAGCAGCGCGGTGCCGATGCCCTGCAGCTGCGCGATGCCAAGGCAAGCAGAAAGCTGATCCAGCGGAATGTCAAGTCGGAGAAGCGCAGCCATGAGCTGGCCGCCGGCGGTGAGCTTTCGCTCGCGAAGTCTTCTGCGAATATCGAGCACAAAAATGCTCGCTCGGTGCTGAAGGAGGCAAAGCGCCTTCCCCATACCGAGCTCCATAGCTATACCACAAAGTCGTATGTGTCTTCCACGGAGGGGGATCCTGAGGATTCTTTTAACGGTGCGCGCGCCAAGGCCGAGCGTACGGAAGCTACAAATGCCGTCCGCAACTCGTCGGTACGTGCCTCTGACAGCGTCGCCGATCGAGTGGCGCGCGCCAATTCGAGAGTCAAAAAGGTCGACCCTGTGGTTGAGTTTGACGAAAAAACGACCGATGCCGTCATCGAGGCCAATCGCCAGAAGACGGATCTGAAGGTCGAGCGCCGCCGCGTGAAGGATACCCGTCGCGCTGAGGCGAAGGCACAGGCCTCCCGTCTGCGCGCGGTGAAGAAGCGCGGCCAGGTGGAGATCGACGCCGCGAAGTACGATCACGATGCCGTTGAGGCGCGTGATATGATGAAGGCGGCCAAGCGCAACAAGAAGGTCCTTGAGAGCGAGGACGATCTCAGAGAGCGCGAGAATTACGTCGATAAGAGCATCGTGCGTATAAATAAGGTAAACGATCGCCGCTCGCAGCTGCTCCGCCTCGGTGGCTCCCTGGGTGCCGCCAAGAAGGCCGGTGACCAGCAGGTGAGAAGAAATCGTCGCCTGGCAAGGGCCGATGCCCGCATCGCTCTTCATCAGAACGATGATCTTCGCAATCTGGCGATCGAGAAGAGAAATGACGCGCGTCTGCTTGACCGTATGGATTACAGCGCCCGTCGCAAGCTCAAGATCCGCGCTCGTGACGTCGAGGGTGCCGTCGTCAAACGCAACCTGAGAGACCGCCATGAGATCCAGAAGCTCGGTCATTACGAAAAGCGTGCGGCCGGCAGAGTCCTTTCGGATGATGCAAGAGCGGCTCGCTCCCTGAATTTTGCCACGCGCTCTGACATGCTTCAGAAGCTCGGTGAGCAGAAGGTGGAGCGCATTGATGCCCGCAAGGCGCGTCAGCTCGCTCGCCGCAATGCCCGTGCCGACAGACGTCAGCATCTGCTCTATGGCCGCGGCCAGAACGTGATCGCCAGGAAGGCGAACCGTCAGCAGAGACGCCTGACCAAGAAGCTCATGTATCAGGCAACGCGCCTGCCCAATGGCTCTACCACCGAGGTCAATGTCATCGAGCGTACGCCTTACGCGAACCGCATGGCCGGTAAGTCGGTCACGATGCCTTCCTCGCAGAGAGTCCCGATGCGTGAGGGCGTGACCAATCTTTACGCACACACGCAGACCCTCGGCCGTTCGGCCATCAAGCGTGCAAGACCTCTCGGTGTTTCGACCGAGGTCGGCTCACCCTTTGTGGATACTCCCATTGTCGGCTCGCCTGTTGTCGCCACCAACGCCAACGGCTCGCCCATCATCGCTTCCTCCAATGCCGATACCGCCTACGTTGGCTCCACCGTTGTCGGTGTTCCCGTTGTCGGTACCTCGATGGACGGTAGCCTTGCTGCCGGCAATCCCGTCATTGCCTCGGTGACTGCCGGTGCCGCCGTTCCCGGTGGTGCGGCTCCCGTTGCGGGCGGCGTTACGCCTCTTGTCGGCGGTGCGATCGCTCCTGCGGCCGGTGCGGCTACGACTCCCGCTCTCGGTGCGATCGGTGCGCCGGTCTCCGGCGGTATCGCTCCTGTGGTCGGCACTCCGATCCCCGGCTCTGCCGCGGTCGGCGATCCCGTGGTCGGCGCCTCCGTTGTGGGCGGTCCCGCGGGCAACCGTTCGGTTCTTCTCGGCAGCGAAAGCGTTGCCGGCAGAATGGTGCGTGCGCTTAACCGCGTGAAGGAAGCCGATCCTGTCCTCGAGGTCGAGGAAAGACCCTCGGATATCCGCAGCCGTGCCAAGGCTGAGCGTGTCGATCTCCGTATCGAGCGCCGCCGTGCACGGGATGCCCGTCGCGTCGAGGCGAAGAAGCAGGTCTCCCGCCTGCGTGCCGCCCGTCGCCGTGGCCGTATCGAGCGCAACAGCGCGAGATACGAGTTTGATGCGATCGAGTCGCGTAATATGGTCAGGGCGGCGCGCCGCAACCGGACCAAGCTCTGGAACGAGGCACGCCTCGGCAGACGCGAGAATTACGCTGACAAGAGCATTGTCCGTATCAATAAGGTGAGCGATCGCCGTTCGCAGCTCCTCCGTCTCGACAAGACGCTGACCGCCAACAAGATCGCCGCCAACCAGCAGGTAAGAAGAAACCGTCGTCTCGCGAGAGCCGATGCGAGGATCCTCCTGCATAAGAACGATGAGCTGAGACGCGAGGCGATCGAGAAGCGCTTTGATGCATCGCTCCTTGAGCGTATGGATCGTGCCGAGCGCCGCAACCTCGTTGTCCGCGCCCGCGATGTCGAGTCTGCCTCTGCCAAGAGATACGCGGTCGACAACCGTGAGCTCAAGGATCTCGGTAGAGTCGAGAAGCGCGCCGCGAAGAACACCCTCTCCGAGACTGCCGCCAAGGCTCGCACCCAGAGACTTGCCTCGAGTGTTACCTATCAGCAAAAGCGCGGGGAAGAGAAGCTCCAGCTGCGCGATGCCGAAGCCGCCGAGCGTCTTGTAACGAAGAACGCCAAGGCCAAGGCCCGTCTGCACGAGGTGGTGGCCGATGGCGAGTACAAGATCGCCAAGAAGACCGCTCGCAACGAGCTGTCGCAGGCCAAGTCTCTCGTGAAGGAGAAGAAGGAGCTTGCCGCCATCCCGTCTCTCGACGGTCGCAAGGAGATCTTCAATGTCGAGCTCGATGCTCGCCGTGCCAAGGATGCTCTCAAGACCGAGAAGAAGATTGAGGCCGCCCGTATGGAGGCCGTCAAGGAGCTCGGCTCTGTCGAGCGCAGGTCGGCGAAGTCGGATGCCTCCGTTGTTGAGACCCGCCGCATGATCGCCGAGACCACCGGTAACGATCTTGGCCTTGAAAATTCCGCCAAACTCAGCAAGCGTGCCGCCGCTCTCGGGGAATCCGTCGAGCGTGTCCGTGCTACCGGTGAGCGCCGTGCTCTGCTCCTCCGTAGCGAGGGCGAGATCAAGGCTGCCGCCAAGGTTGCTTCGGCTCAGATCAAGAGCGCCCGCACCCTGGCCAAGGCCAATGCCAAGGTTGCCCTCCATGAGGGGGATGCCGCCGAGATCGAGGCTCTCGATCGTCTGGCCGAGAACCGCGTTCTCGTTAAGAACTATAAGGCGGATCGCAAGCTGGCCAAGATCCGTACGTCGAGCGCTCTTGCCGTCGCCGACAAGACCAATGCCTCGGATAAGCATGAGGTCAAGGCTCTTGCCAAGATCGAGAAGCGCGCCGCGAAGAAGACCCTCTCCGCTACCGCCGCCGAGGCTCGCACCAAGGCTCTTGCCGCCGAGACCGAGACCAAGAAGCAGATCGGTGCCGAGAAGCTCCAGGTCCGCGATGCCAACGCCGCCAATAAGCTCGCCGCCAAGACCGTGAAGGCCGAGGCGAAGGTGCACGATATCCGTGCGACCGGCGAATACAAGGCCGCGAAGAAGCGCGCCGGCAACGACATCGCTCAGGCGAAGTCGGTCGCCAAGGCAGAGAAGCGCGTGGCCGGTATTGCCACCGTTGACGGACAGAAGCAGGTCTTCGAGTCGAAGGTCGAGCTCCGCCGCGCCAAGGATGCCCGCCGTGCCGAGAAGAAGATCGAGTCGGCCCGCTACGATGCCGTCAAGAAGCTTGGCTCTATCGAGCGCAAGTCGGCCAAGGTCGATGCGTCTGTCGTCGAGGCTCGCCTCGCCGCCAAGACCGCCGCTCGCAATAAGAAGGCTCTTGTCAGCGCCGAGACGCTTGGTAACAAGGTCGCCGCGACCGAGAAGTCGCTGCAGCGCATCACCTCGAAGAGCGCCCTGAAGGTCCAGAAGGTCCGCGCAAAGAGCGACCTTAGGACCGCCGGTAAGCTCGCCTCCGCCGCCAAGAAGAATACCAAGGCTCTGGCCAAGGTCGATTCCAAGGTGGCTCTGCACGAGGGCGATGCCGTCCGTCTTGAGACCCTGACCAAGAAGACCGAAAACAAGGTCCTTGATAAGAACTTCAAGGCCGGCCGTAAGCTCGCCAAGGTTCGCTCCTCGAGCGCCCTCACCGTTGCCGATAAGACCAACGCCTCCAACCTTCGCGAGGTGAAGAAGCTTGGTAAGATCGAGAAGCTTGCCGCCAAGAAGACCCTGACCGATGTGGCCGCCGAGGCTCACACCAAGGGGATCGAGGTCGCCAATGCTTCCGCAAAGAAGCGCGGCATCGAGCGCCTTGAAAATCGCAATGCTGACGCCATGAAGCGTCTCATCAACCGCGATAATAAGGCGAAGGAAAACATTCAGAACGTTCTTTCAAGTAGCGAATACAAGAGCCTGAAGAAGTCCTCGAGCCAGGCACTCTCGCAGGCTAAGTCGCTGGCGAAGGAGAAGAAGCGTCTCTCCGAGATCCCCTCGGTCGAGGCTCAGAAGCAGATCTTCGAGCAGAAGATCGAGGTTCGCCGCGCCAAGGATGCCCGTCGCCTTGAGAAGAAGATCGAGTCGGCCCGTATGGATGCCGTCAAGAAGCTTTCCTCTGTCGAGCGTAAGGCCGCCAAGGTCGATCCCGCCGTGCTGGAAGCGCGTGCGATGGCGAACACCGCCGCTCACAACAACCGCAGCCTTGCGGATGACGAGGTGCGCGTAAAGCGCGATGCCGCCGTCGAGAAGAGCCTGCTCCGTCTTCGTTCTACGACCGACCGTCGTTCTCAGCTGCTCCGTGCGGACAGCGAGATCAAGGCGGCCAAGAAGGTCTCTGCCGCTCAGCTGAAGCAGACCCGTATCCTTGCTTCCGAGGAGGCTAAGATCGCCCAGCGTCCCGCCGATCTTATGAAGGATCAGGCCGAGACCAAGGCCTTTGACAACCGTCTCTACGATAAGAAGCTGACGGGCAACCGCAAGATCCGCAAGCGCCGCGAATCCGATCAGGAGCGTGTGCTTGATAAGATGCAGGCCGTAGAGGCTCGCGAGACGAGAAAGCTCGGCTCGATCGAGTACAAGGCCGCATCGCGCAACCTGACCCCCGAAGCTGCCGAAGCCCGTCGCCTCGCGATGGAGGCCGAGCTGAACATGCAGCGTCAGCAGGGCGAGGAGCGCGTGAAGGATCGCCGCGCCAAGGCCGATAATCGCATCGAGCGCAAGCGTGCCGCTAACAGCGAGAAGCTTGCCCGTATTGAGATCAGCCAGCTCGAAAAGGCAGAGAAGAACTACAACCGCGCCGAGATCGACCTCCGCAAGACCGCCAAGACCGAAAAGACTCTTGACGTTGTCATGAAGGCCGACAACCTCGACCTCGAGAATCAGAGAAAGTCTCATGAGCAGAAGCTCTATGAGAAGAAGCTCCGTGCCGAGCGCCGTCTCAACAAGCGCGATGCGAGCAACAAGGATAAGCTCCAGAAGCTCGAGATTGACGCCAAGAAGACGGCCGGCGATGCCAAGGCACTGGGCGAGAGCCTTACGAAGCGTGAGGCGCTGGATCTGAGCGCCCGTGAGCTCAACGTCCAGAAGAACAAGGAGACTCTCTACGAGAGAAAGAAGTCCTCGGATGAGGATATCTTCGCTCGCGAGCACAAGCTGGCCCGCCGCGATCTTGATGCCACCACGGCTCAGGATAAGCGCCTGATGTCTCTTAAGGAGAAGGAGCAGAAGAAGAACCGTAAGCTCCTTAAGAAGTATCAGAAGGAGAAGCTGAAGCGCGCCAAGGCCATCTCCAAGATCTCCGGCGTTCCCGTGTCTACCGTTTCCGCCATGGCGGGTGAGTCGATGCCTTACGCATTGCCCGCTCCCGGCATGCAGAACACGGCAGCCCTTGCCCAGCCTGAGCTCCTCCTTGAGAACTCCTACGAGAGCAACCGCGCTCAGTTCCTCGAGTTCAAGAAGAGAAAGCGTCAGGAGGAGAACCGTCTGCGCTACGTCGCGATCGGTGTCCACAATGACAAGCGCTACTGCAATACCATCTATGAGAACGGCGAGTGCCTCGTTGCCAAGCGTACCGTCCGTACGGCGCGCGTGCAGTCGATCCTTGCGATCTTCCTGATGGTTGCCGCTCTTGTGGCTTGCTTCATGCCCTTCTACCGTGTCGAGCAGAAGACCCTGTCGAAGGAGCTCTATGATATCGTCCTTGACGGTGTCGGTGTTATCTCGTTTGAGAGCATGCTGACCGATAAGGCCTCGGGTGCTGAGGACGTTAAGACCTACTTCGAGGAATTCAAGTCGCATCTCTCCTCCGATTTCGTCGGCTCTGCCACAAACGGTCTCACCTCGTTCGCCGACGCTCTTACGCAGTCGAACACGAACGACTCCTTCCTGACTCACTACGGTGCTTGGGTGGTCCTGGCTCTTACCGCCATCGGTATGATCCTGACTCCCGTCATCATCCTTGTGAACCTTGTGATCGCGATCCTGCGCTTTATCTTCCGTGGCTTTGGTCACACGGTCGCTGTCACCCGCGTTATGAAGAACCTCCGTGCCTCGTATACCTTCCTTGGCCTTATGCTCCTGCCCGGCCTCTTCATGGAGGGTGTCACCTTCGGCATCGGCTCGCTCTTCTTCGCGGCAACGTTCGCAGCGAGCATCGTCCTGATGTACCTCCTCGACTTCTTCAAGAAGTATGAGAAGGGCGACAGAAAGTACCTGGCCGCGGTCCGCATCGGTGGTCTTGTCCGCCTTGCGATCCTCCTCGTCTTCCTTGTCGTGGTTCGCCTGAGCGGTCTCTTTGCCATCTCGGCGGCCGGCGATAACGCCACCATGCGTTATGTGGCCTTCGGATGCTTCGGGCTCGCCGCTCTCCTCATCGGATTCTCCGCTCGCGCCATTACCTCGCTTGGCTTTGAGGTGATCGGTTATACCAAGGGTCGCTCTACGAAGCACAACTCGCTTGTGATCTACAACCTGATCGCTTGCGTCCTTGCCTTCCTACCCACGATCCTTCTGCCCGGTGTCTTTGCCTCTAACCTTTCGATGGTCCTTGTCGCCGCCGTTGTCATGGTCGCCTTCCTCGTTGTGACCTTTATCATCGGTATCGTCAAGCGCTCGATCGTCAGACGCAACCACCTGATCGATCCCATCCTCCATGCGATCGGTGAAGGCTATCCGCTGAAGTAATTTCCCTAACAGCCCACACCTCGGTGTGGGCTGTTTTATATCCATGCAAAACCACCCATCGGGTGGTTTTTGTATTTTTACCCCGCCTCCTCCGCTCCCTCCTTGCTCCCTTCGCCCTCCCACGCCTTGCTCTCTCCCCTTTGTCCTCTTCCATCCCGCCGCCTCTTTTACCAAGTCGGATCGTAGCCAT
>JAZSGE010000025.1:0-29983 GCA_045532575.1 Eubacteriales bacterium
CACGGTTCACATCCGTGAGGTCGAGGGTTCGAGCCCCCCTATTTCCACCAAAAAAGGCCGCCATTAGGCGGCCTTTTTTCGTGGAAATAGACGCCGAGCCCTTCACCGCGCACGCGGTGAGAGGGTTCGCATCTTGCGAGCTTGCCCGATGGGAGCTTGCTCACGATCGGCGCGAGCAAAGATATTCACGCTCCGCGTGAACGCACCCCGCATCACCGCCACTAGGCGGCCTTTTTTCGTGGAAATAGAAGCCGAGCCCTTCACCGCGCACGCGGTGAGAGGGTTCGCATCCTGCGAGCGTAGCCAAGCGAGACCCAAAGCGACTCCGCTTCAAAGCCGCAAAATCGGCGCTTTCCTTGCGCTATTCGCTTGAAAAGTCCTCACTTGTCTGCGCTCACATCACAAAAAAATCGTCCGATTTTTCGTGCTTTTAAGTTCCTTGAATTTTAAGGGAGCAGATATTGCGATAGGCAAGGCTTTGGATTTGCAGCCATATATCATATTGCAAAAAGCCGAAGCGAAGCTTATCGCGATATCTGCCCCTTAAAACGGGGTCGATTTGAGTCTCGCTTGGCTAACCGATGGGAGCTTGCTCACGATCGGCGCGAGCAAAGATATTCACGCACGGCGTGAACGCACCCCGCATCGCCGCCTTTAGAGCATCCCCCTCAAGGACAGCTTTTCAAAAAATACGGCGTATCTCGAAAGAGGTATGCCGTATTTTGAATTTGTTGACACAAAGGCAGTGCTTGTCAGACAAATCGGCAAGTTACAGGCGACTATAAAAAGGATTTTTCTACCTCCCGGAAGGTAATGCTATAAAGTTCAACAAATATATTTACAAACCTCAAAAATTGTGATATAATACTTGTGCCAAACGAACTTAATAATCGCGCCGATAGGTATATTTTTCTTTATGGGATACTTATACCCTTTTTACGCATATCATAAACGATATCCATTTGGTAAAAATGCGACTCCCGTTTATGGTGTGCAAATGCCTACAGCGTATAAGTTCGTTTGGCGACAACTTGGAGTTTGCGTTTTTCGGTGCGTGGCTTCGGTTGCGCACCTTTTTTATATACTGATGGGGGATATATGAAGAAGAACATTCAAGAAAAGATCATAGACATTACCGGTATTGAGCTTACGCCGGGAAACCCTACCGTTTGCTTGGGTAACGGCGAGCAAGGTTTTGATTGTTGTTGCGACGAGTGCGCTTACTTTCTGCTTTGTTTTCCCGAATTTGATGTTCAAATCGAAGAAAAAGATATTGCCGAAAGCAAAGATGATACTAAAAAATAGAAAAATAGTCAAAACAATAACGGAGAATGCAACGTGCTCTCTGTCATTGTTGTCAATAATTAAGCTATTCTTTTTAAGTTCAAAAACTGTCCTTATGACCGCCACTAGGCGGCCTTTTTTGATGAGATCCGCCATCTCCCCTCCCACCGCCGCCCGATGTCGGGAGCCAAACATTGCGTTTCTTGCCCTGTTTCTTGAAACCCTTGTCAGAAATTTACCAAATCTTTTCTCAAGTATTGAAAAAGACTGCATCTTTTGGTATAATTATATCCGTGAGAATAGGGATAGTCTTATCCCGGAAAGTAGGAACTGCAATGTTTGTAAAGAGTGATTCCTTTATCTCGGATGCCGAGTTAAAAGAACTCCTTGCGAAGTCGCTCGAGGGCAAGAGCCTCAAAAAGGTGCTTCTCCTCCCCCCCGATTACACGAGAATGTACTCGGGCGCCGGGAAAATCACCGCGTATTACTATGAAATGCTCAAGGACACCTGCGAGGTGGACGTGATGCCCGCCCTCGGCACCCACGTGCCGATGACCGAGGAGGAATGCGAGACCTTCTTCCTTGGGAAGATCCCCTTCGATCGCCTCGTTGTCCACAATTGGCGCACCGACGTTGTCAAGATCGGCGAGGTGCCCGGCTCCTTCGTCAGCGAGGTCTCGGACGGTCTTGTTGACAACCCGATCGACGTTGAGGTCAACAAGCGCATTATGGATCCCTCGTACGACCTTATCATCTCGGCCGGCCAGGTCGTGCCCCACGAGGTCGTGGGCATGGCCAACTACTCGAAGAACATCTTCGTCGGCTGTGGCGGCAGCAGCATGATCAACAGCTCGCACATGCTCGGTGCCTTCTACGGCATGGAGCGCATCATGGGGCGTGACTTCTCGCCCGTGCGCCGCGTGTTCGACTATGCACAGGAGAACTTCCTGAAGGATGTGCCGCTTCTCTACGTTCTGACCGTTACCACCAACACCGGCGACGTTACGAACATCCACGGGCTCTACATCGGCAACCGCCGTGAGCTCTTTGAGATGGCGGTGGCACACAGCCAGGAGAAGAACCTCAATCACATGGACCGTCCGCTCAAGAAGGTCGTTGTCTACCTCGACCCGCGCGAGTTCAAGAGCACCTGGCTCGGCAACAAGGCGGTCTACCGCACCCGTATGGCGATCGCCGACGGCGGTGAGCTCATCATTCTCGCTCCCGGAGTCAAGATGTTCGGCGAGGATGCCGAGAATGACCGCCTGATCCGCAAGTACGGCTACGTTGGCCGTGAGCGCATCCTCCGCCTTGTCAAGGAGAATGCCGATCTTGAGGAGAACCAGTCGGTGGCCGCGCACCTCATTCACGGCTCGTCCGACGGGCGCTTTAAGATCACCTACTGCACCGAGCTCCTCACCGAGGAGGAGGTGCGCGGCGCCGCCTTTGATTACATCCCCTACGCCGAGATCGTGAAGAAGTACGATCCTGCGAAGCTGACCGACGGCTTCCATACGATCGACGGCGAGGAGATCTTCTATATCAGCAATCCGGCGCTCGGCCTTTGGACGCGTGACTGAGATGGAACGCCTCATTGATCTGCACACCCACTCAACCTGCTCGGACGGCTCGATGACGCCGCGTGAGCTGGTCGCGCACGCCAAGGCCTCGGGCATTGCGGCGATCGCCCTTTCGGACCACGACGGCTTTGACGGTGTCAAGGAAGCGATGGAGGAGGGCGAGCGGCTCGGCGTTGAGGTGATCCCCGCGATCGAGCTCTCGGCCATCTCGGACACCGAGACCCACATCCTCGGCTATTTCATCGACCCCGATTCGCCTGCGATGGCGCTGGCGATGGAAAAGATCCTCGAAGCGCGCGAGTTCCGTTCACGCGAGACCTGCCGCAGGCTTTGCGAGCTCGGCTTCCCCGTTACGATGGAGGAGGTCAAGGAGATCGCCGGGGGCGCCCTGATCTGCCGCGCACACTATGCGAGGCTCCTTATGAACAAGGGGCTCGTCCCCAGCGTGAAGGAGGCCTTTGACAAGTATCTTGCCAACGGTCGCCCCGCGTATTGCGGCCGCCAGGCCATCACCGACGAGGAGGCCATCGACCTGATCCACAAGGCGGGCGGCATCGCCTTTGTCGCGCATCTCCACTTGATCCGTCTTAGCGACGAGGACCTTTACGCATTCCTTAAGCGCCTGAAGGCCGCAGGGCTTGACGGCATCGAGGGCTATTACACCGAATACACCCCCGAGATGGAAGAAAAGTTCAGGGGGATGGCACGGGAGCTCGGCCTCGAGATCTCGGGCGGCACCGACTTCCACGCCGCCATGAAGCCGCACATCGCCATCGGGCGCGGCACGGGGAATCTTACGATCCCCTACTCGGTACTTGAAAGACTTAAAATTTATTATAATAACAAAAAGGAAGGTACAAGCAAATGAAAAAATCCGACATTGGTCTGATCGGTCTTGCGGTCATGGGCGAAAACCTTGTCATCAATATGGAGAGCAAGGGCTTCACCGTTTCCGTCTTCAACCGTTCGACCGAGAAGGTTGCAAAGTTCGTGGAGGGCCGTGCCAAGGGTAAGAACATCGTTGGCACCTACTCGCTCGAGGAGCTGGTCGCCAGCCTCGAGAAGCCCCGCAAGGTCATGATGATGGTCAAGGCCGGCCAGGCTGTTGACGAGATGATCGAAATGCTCCTCCCCCTGCTCGAGGACGGCGATATCATCATTGACGGCGGTAACTCGCACTTCCCCGATACCGCTCGCCGTACGGCGTACGTCGAGAGCCAGGGTAAGCTCTACATCGGCACCGGTGTTTCCGGCGGCGAGGAGGGCGCCCTGAACGGCCCGAGCCTGATGCCCGGCGGCTCGCCTGCCGCTTGGCCGGCTGTAAAGCCGATCCTGCAGGCCATCTGCGCCAAGGTCGAGGACGGCGCTCCCTGCTGTGACTGGGTCGGCGAGAACGGCGCGGGTCACTTCGTGAAGATGGTCCACAACGGCATTGAGTACGGCGATATGCAGATGATCTGCGAGGCCTATCACCTGATGCGCGATCTGCTCGGCATGAGCGATGATGAGATGCACGAGGTCTTTGCCGATTGGAACACCAAGGAGCTCGATAGCTACCTGATCGAGATCACCAAGGACATCCTGGCCTACAAGGATACCGATGGCGAGCCGATCGTTGAGAAGATCCTTGACACCGCCGGCCAGAAGGGTACCGGTAAGTGGACCGGCATTGCCGCTCTTGACGAGGGCGTTCCGCTGACCCTGATCGGCGAGGCCGTCTTTGCCAGATGCCTCAGCGCCATGAAGGACGAGCGCGTGGCCGCCTCCCGCGTTCTTTCCGGTCCTAAGCCCGTCTTCGAGGGCGACAAGGCCGCCTTCATCAACGACCTCAAGGATGCCCTCTTTGCCGCGAAGATCGTTTCTTATGCGCAGGGCTACACCCTGATGCGCTCGGCCGCCAAGACCTACGGCTGGAACCTCAACTACGGCGGCATCGCCCTCATGTGGAGAGGCGGCTGCATCATCCGCTCGGTCTTCCTCGGCAAGATCAAGGAAGCCTTCGACAATAACCCCGAGCTCCCGAACCTCCTGCTCGATCCTTACTTCAAGGATGTCATCGAGAAGGCCCAGGCCGGCTGGAGACGTGTGTGCGCCGCCGCCCTTGCGAACGGCATCCCGATGCCTGCCATGACCTCGGCGCTCTGCTACTTCGACGGCTACCGCTCCGAGCGTCTGCCTGCGAACCTGCTCCAGGCTCAGCGCGACTACTTCGGTGCTCACACCTACGAGCGCATCGATGCTCCTCGCGGCCAGTTCTTCCACACCAACTGGACCGGTAAGGGCGGCGACACCGCGGCGTCCCAGTATTCCATTTAATTTTGGAGGAAATAAACATGAAGCTCAGAGATAACTATAAGTACGCTCTTGTGGTTCCCACCAGCATGGGCGTCCGCATCTGCCCGCCCGACGGCCAGCCCGTCTACGCCTCCGAGACCTTCCGTATGCAGGTCACGAGCGCCGAGACCAACGTGGCCTCGATCTCGTCCTACCTCGGTCTTCCCACTCACGTCCTCACCGCCTTCGTTAAGGACAGCCCGATCGCCAAGATGATCAAGCACAACCTCCTTGGCCGTGGCATGACCTTTGAGGGTCCCGAGGTCGAGCAGGGTGGCCCTTGGGGCTACCGCCACCAGTTCAACATTGCCGACTCGGGCTACGGTGCCCGTGGTCCCCGTGTGCAGAACGACCGCGCGGGCGAGGTCGGCCGTACCCTTTCGGTCAAGGACTTTGACCTTGAGCGCCTCTTCGGCGAGGAGGGCGTTGGCGTCCTTCACCTCTCGGGTCTTATCGGTGCTCTGTCGCCCGAGACCAGCCGTTTCTGCCTTGAGCTTGCCCGTGCCGCCAAGAAGCACGGCACCCTCATCGCCTTTGACCTGAACTACCGCGCCTCCTTCTGGAAGGGCCGCGAGCAGGAGCTCCACGATATCTTCACCGAGATCGCCTCTGTCGCCGATATCCTTGTCGGTAACGAGGAGGACTTCCAGCTCTGCCTCGGCATCGAGGGCCCTGAGGCCGGCGGTAAGGACATTGCCTCCAAGATCGACTCCTTCAAGGCCATGATCGGCTGTGTCAGAGAGAAGTTCCCGAACGCCAGCGTTTACGGCACCACGCTCCGCCAGGTCATCAACGTCAACCGTCACCTCTGGGGTGCCATCCTTTACAGCGGCGGCGAGTGGCACATCGCCGAGCCCCGTGAGATCACGGTTCTCGACCGCATCGGCGGCGGCGACGGCTTTGTCGGCGGCCTTCTCTACTCCATCATCAAGGGGTGGGATGCCGAGCGTCAGCTCCAGTTCGCCTGGGCCAGCGGCGCTCTCGCCACCACCTTCCTGACCGACTATGCTCAGCCCGCGGACGAAGAGCAGATCTTCAGCATCTGGGGCGGCAACGCGCGCGTCAAGAGATAAGGAAAACGGAAGAAAAGCTCCCCACCGGGAGCTTTTCTTTTCTTTTTTTCAAAAAGTTTTGAAAAGGGCTTGCAAAACCTCGAAGTTTATGCTATACTATCATAGGTTTTGTTCCAAGCAACAATTCCATACGATGCAGAGGTATCGAAGCGGTCATAACGGGGCTGACTCGAAATCAGTTTGTGGGAAACCACACGAGGGTTCGAATCCCTCCCTCTGCGCCAAACAAAAACGGACACTCCTTGTGGGTGTCCGTTTTTGTTCCGCTCCGAGGTCGGTCTCCGGCCCTGCGCCGCAAGGCGCAGGGTTCGATTACCCCGCTCGAAGATCGGGGAGCTCGCTCACCAGGCGCAGAGCGTGGGTATCCTCGCCAACGGCGAGTATCCCTCCCACTTGGGAGGTTTCTTTGTTTTTCTCTGATTTATATTGACTTTTTCTTTCTAACTGTGGTATAATAACCGTGCCAAACCAACTGAATATTTTAGCAAGGGCTATTTTTATCTTTATAGGGTAAATATACTCTTCTTTCGCTATTCCTATTTGAGTTTGATAAAAATGCAAGCTCCTACTGGGAATGGCGTAGATTAACTCTTGCTTTTTCAGTTGGTTTGGCGACTATCGGAGTTTGCGTTTTTTGTGCGGTTACTTCGGTAGCCGCACTTTTTATTTTGCGGAGGAAAAAGAAATGAACGTAAAACTTTACAATCAACTACTCAATGCCAAAGCTTGTTTTGAGGAGAACTCAAAAATTGATAACGTTATTACAGAAGCACGCCAAGCAATTGAATTTCACCAACGTTTCCTAAACACATATACAAACGAAGAAGACTATCGAAAGGCAAAAAGAAAATCTTTTATTAGTAAAGCGGGAGGTTTTTTTCGCGAATTAGCTTCTCTTAAGCCTAAGATCGGTGATTTCCTTTTTCTGATTTTATACTATGTTTATTTCCTTCCAATACTAGTGGGATGCGCTATATCTTTTTATATCTATTATGGAATATTCTATGTCGTGGGTTATCCCATAATTAAACATAACAAAAAAAGTTGGACAAGAAATACAAAGTAGAGTACGAGGAACGCACAAAATCCGCAAAAGAGGAAATCGCTTCTTTAACAAACATCATTGAGGATTTGAGTGTAACGAAAAAGGACATCAATGAAAAAATGGGATATCCGTTGGCGATTTTAGAAGATCATTGGTGGAAGCACATAGATTCGATAATTCATTATGTAAAAACGGAGCAAGCTTATTCACTGGATCAGGCCTTAACTTTGGTTAGTAGAGAGTTGAGAGAACTATACGAGGCGGAGCAAGAGAGAGAAAAAGAAGAGGCGCGTACGCAACAGCATAAGGAAACGATGGCTGCATTTGGAAGAATAGAGCAAACCGGAGAAAGGATTGCATCGGCTATGGAACGCGCAGAAAATGAAAGAAGAGGCAGGTATGGATGGTAAAATTCTATTTGATCTTGATGAGACAAAGCGAACAATGAATACGCGATAACGGAGTTTTCTGACCAATATCAAAAAAAGAAGCACCTGAGAAGGTGCTTCTTTTTTTGATATTGACCGGCGGCAAGGCGATACGTCATGGCGCACAGCGCCATAATCCCTTTTTTATCCCTCGGAATATCGCAAATCCCCTTGTAAAGCCCTCCCCTTCTATGCTATAATAGCAGGGTATGCCACGGATGTAGTAAGTCTTCATCCTGCATTTCCCGAACATATGAGGTCCTACCTATGAAAAAACTCCCACGCTCCTCTGAGCTTCTCTGGCTCCTCGGCATCCTTCTTGTCGCCCTTGGGGTGGCCATCTGCAGCAAGGCTAACCTCGGTGTCTCCATGATCGCCGCACCGGCCTTCGTGCTGTCCGAGGCACTTCTTCCCTACTGTAGCCTTCTGAACGTCGGCGTGACCGAGTATCTTGTGCAGGGGCTGATGCTTCTCCTCCTTTGCCTCGTCATTCGCCGCTTTACTTGGCGCTATCTCCTGGCCTTTGCGGTCGGGGTGATCTACGGCTATGCGCTGAACCTCTTTCTCTGGCTTCTCGGGGGGATCGAGTTTAACGCCATCTGGCTCCGCTGGGTCATGCTGATCGTGGGCGACTGCATTACGGCCCTCGGGGTCGCCGCCTTCTTTCGCACCTATCTCCCCCTGCAGGTGTATGAGCTTTTTGTGGCCGAGCTTGTCACCCGCTTTCACTTCAGCATCACCAAAACCAAGTGGGCCTTCGATCTCTCGCTCCTTCTCCTGTCGGTGCTTTTTGCGCTGACACTCTTTGGCGACGTTGCCTCCTTTGATTTTTCGACGATCGGGTATTCCTGCTTCCACAGCATCGGGCTTGGAACGCTGGTGACGACCCTGATCAATTCCCCCTTGATCCGCACGGCGGGAAAGCTGCTTGACCGCATCTTCGATCCTGCGCCGCGCTTCCCACGCGCAGAACAGTTTCTCAAAAGAAGCTGATCACATAAAAACGAGGCTCTGCCTCGTTTTTATTTTGCCTGCCTGTATAGCCTTGGCAAATCGCCCCATACTAAAAGAAAACGAAAGGGGAAGCCAAATGATCGAACAGGATACGATAAAGCTCCTGCGCGAGTGCGATGCCGGCATCCGGATGGGCGTTGCCTCGATCGAGGACGTCGAAAAGAGGGTCGAAAGCCAAGAATTCAAGGAAAAGCTGATGCGCTCGAAGCACGAGCATGAGAAGCTCGAGATCGAGATCGATGCTCTGCTCAAGGAGTACAAGGATGAGGGCAAGGAGCCAAATCCCATCGCCAAGGGGATGTCGTGGATCAAAACGAATGTCAAGCTGGGCCTCAACGACTCGGATAAGACGGTCGCCTCGCTGATGACCGACGGATGCGATATGGGGGTCAAATCCCTCTCCCGCTACCTCAATCAGTATGCCGCAGCCGACGAGAAGTCGAAGGACATCTGCAAGCGGCTCATTGCCATCGAGGAGCGCCTTTGCGAGGACATCCGCGAATACCTTTAAAAAAGAGGAGGCATTGCCTCCTCTTTTTTGTATATGACAAGTTTTGCTTACGCCCGGTTCTTGGGAATGGGGAAAAGACTGCGCGTCTCGGCGCGATACTCGTCATACCCCTCCTTGCGCGCCTGGCGGCGGTCGGCCATCGGGATGCTGACGATAAGGAACATCAGAGTGTTCGCGAGCGCGCCGCCCGCAAGGTAGAAGCGCTCCACGGGGAGCAGTGAAAGCGAGGCGATGGCAACGCCCCACCACATGAGGATCTCCCCGAGGTAATTGGGGTGACGGGCGTATTTCCAAAGGCCGTCACGGATGAAGCCGCCCGGCGCGCGCTTGCGGAAGGACTGCATCTCGGTGTCGGCCACAAGCTGGAGGGTCGCCGCCAGGAGCGAGAGCGCGACACCGAGATAGGTGACGGCGTTCACCCCGGCGCCCTCGCGGATGGCGTAAGCGGCCGGGAGCAGACAGGCGTAGACGACCAGCGTTGGGAACATATGGATCCCGAGGAAATTGATGAGGGGATAGAGCACCCCCGTCTTCTCGGCGAGCATCGTGTACCGCCAATCCTGGTGCGTCAGCCCGTGGAAGGTGTAGCCCCAATTCAGAGTGAGGCGGATCCCCCAATACCACACGGCAACCAGAAGGAGAACGCTGCCGAGTGAGAACGATGCATCGGCGATCGCCAGGGCGGTCAGGATCACGGGCGGCTGGACGCTCCAATACGGGTCGTAGACCGAGGCGTTGCCAAACAGGAGACTGAAGAGGAAGACGGCGGCCGTTGCGACGGCATCCGCCAAAAGGAGGCGGAGGGCAAAGGGCCACGAGGGAACAAGACGGTAGACAGCCACCCCGACGGCGGCGGCAATAAGATAGACGAGGAGGATGATAAGAAAGCTCCATCCTCTCTTTTTTACAGTCAGCATACTTCCTCCAAAAACGGCATCGTTAGACAAAGTATACCACACCTCGCGCAAAAAAGCAAGAAAAAAAGGGGCACACAGTGCCCCTTGAAGGATCAGAACAGGCCGGTAAGGAAGATCTCGATCCCGATAAGGATCAGGATGGCACCGCCAAGGATCTCTGCCCTGTGGGAAAACCGGGTACCGAACCCCTTGCCGAGGAAGATGCCGAGGGTGCACACGCCAAAGGTGACCGCGGCAATGATGACCGTGCAAAGAACGGCCGGGAGAAGATCGTAATCGGCGATCGTGAAGCCGACCGACAGCGCGTCGATCGAGGTGGCCACCGCCTGCAGAAGGAGAGCGCCCATACCGAGCGAATGCGGCTCGCAGTCCTCGCCCTCACACGTATCGTGGAGCGCCCCCCAGATCATCTTGCCGCCGATGTAGGACAAGAGGACGAGCGAGACCCACGGGATCAGGCGCTCAAGCGAGGAAAACCAACGGAGCACGGTATGAACAAAGCCCCACCCGAGGAGCGGCATCCCCCCCTGGAAAAGGCCAAACGTGGCGGCAACCAGGAGCATCTTGCGCGGCTTCATCTGCGGCTCGGCCAGGCCGTCCGCCAAGGAGACCGAGAAGGCATCCATCGCAAGACCGAGGCCAAAGAGGACGCTATTCAGAAAGAACATAAAATTGAGCGGCATCATGCTTTTCCATCCCTTTATCTTAATAACAAAGACTCATACGCGAAAAGGAGGTCCCTTCGCATATGAGTCTTGCAAATTAAAGCAAGCCAGGCTTACGCCAGTATGTTGACTTGCTGCGACACGCGCTTGCTACTCCCTCATCGAATGTACGACGGTACAAGTATAGCAGAAAGAAAGGAGAATGTCAAGAGCGGCACGCGGCTTTCGGTCGCATTATTCGGCCTTGGCCGTGAAAAGCCCCTGGTATTCGCCAAGAAAGTTCTCGGCAGCCGAGGTAAAGCGGACCGCGACATCGTCATCGCGGAAGGCAAAGGTGGCAAGCATATTGCCAAAATAGCGGTCAATGATCTGGACACGCAGGTGCAGGACCGCCTCCTCGCCAAAGGCGGCCGAGGACGCACAGCGATAGAAGAAATCCTCGCTGCTGAAGGCGCCGCCGACCCCATCCGAATAGCCGTATTGCGGGAATTTGGTAAAGACATTCTTTCCAAGGCCGAAGGGAAGGACCTTATCCCCCTGGGCGTTGGTATAGCGGAACACGCCCGTTCCGTCGGGGAGGAAGGTGAAGGAAAAGCGGGTAATGCCCGTGCGGTTGGGCTCGGCGACGTAGGTGCGCCCCGAGAGCCGTGCCATCAAGGGCGAGGAGGGTTCGCCGGGGGCAACGGCCAGCGTAAGGCGCGCGGTGAGGGCATCGAGCGCGGCCACCCCCTCGGGATCCTCGGGGAGGGGCGCCTCCCCCATCCCACGGACGATATAATCAAAGAAGCCGTTGATGACGGTGTCCCCGGCAGCGAGATTTCCCTGGTTATCCGCGGTGCAGACAAACACCAGGTCGCATTCCGGCACACAGACCGTAAACTGCCCGCCCATCCCGTTGAAGCCAAAGCCCTGCTCAAAGCGCCAGATCTGATAGCCGTAGCCGTGGCGCGTGGCGGTGGTGAAGGGGGTCGTGTGGTTATCGGCGAGGCGCGAGGTCGCGGTCTTGATGAACTCCTCGTTCATCAGGCGCCGCCCGTCCCAAACACCGCCCTTCATCAGGAAACGGGCAAAGGACAGCATATCGCGCGAGGTGCAGATAAGGGCCGAGTCGCCCCAGCTGTCGCCGTTGCGTGTTTTTAAGATCTCGGCGGTCTTGAAGGTGCCGAGATGCCGGAAGATCTTCTCGTTGAGGTAGTCAAAGAGCGACTTCCCCGAAAGCTTCTCGGCGAGCGAGGCCAACACCTGCGAGCCGGCGCTGTCGTATTCCCAAAGGGTCGCGGGGCGGCGGTGGCCGTCTCCCGTATTCAGGTACAGATGCGTGCGATCGGGGTCCTCGGCGCGGAACCACCCGACCGGCAAGTGCGAGGAGGTACGCATCAGGAGGGTGTCGCGGATCGTTTGCTCGGCAAGGGCGGGCGGAAGCTCGCGGTCACAAAGCTCGGGAAAATGCGAGGCGATCGTATCGTCGAGCGAGAGCTTCCCCTCCTCCTCGAGGAGGCCGATAGCGATCGCCGTATAGCTCTTGGTCTCGGAGTACATTCTGTGGCAGAAATCGCGATCAAAGGGGTGCCAATAGGCCTCGGCAAACAGGCTGTCCCCCTTGGCAAGAAGGACGCTGTGCATCACTACCCCTCGCCGCTCAAGATAGTCGATATAGTCATGGACGCGGTGGGAGGAAATACCGGCCGCCTCCGGTGTGATCAATTCAAACATAGGAGTCTCCTTTGTAAGGTTTTGTTTGCTTTTTTGCTTTTTTGAAGGCGATGTCGTCAATTTTCTTCGTTCTGTTCCTTGCGGTGAGGCGTGCCGCCCTCGATCCCGAGGTCATTCCCGAGGATCGCACCGCGGATCACGGCGCCGCCGCCAAAGCGATGGCGCAATTCGTCCACCGTCGCCTCGAGGCGCCCTGTCCTTTCGCGGCGCTTGTCGCGCTCCTCGTCGAAAAAGCCGAGCTGATCGCCCTCGTCCCCGAGGACGAGGTTCATCGCCGTCACGGTCAGCATGCGGATGGGCTTGCCCTGCCCCCACTCGGCATCCACAAGCGAGAGGGCGGCCTCGGCGATCTCACGCCCGAGGTCGGTGGGGGGATCGACGGCGCGCTGGCGGCTGATGCTGCGGAGCGCGGGGTCCTTGATCGTGACCGAGACCGTCGTAGCACGGAGATGACGGCGGCGGAGGCGCTCCCCGATCTCTTCGGAGAGGACACCGAGGCCGAGGCGGATCTCCTCGCGTGTGGTAATATCATGGCGGAAGGTCATCCCGTTCCCAACGCTCTTGACCTCGGGGGCCGCCCCCGGCGGAATCACGGGGCTCTCATCCTCGCCGCGTGCGGCGGCACGCAGCTGCTCACCGACCTTCCCGAGGCGCGAGGTAAGAAAGGTGGGAGAGGCCTCGGCCAAATCGCCGATCGTGCGGATGCCCGAGGCACGCAAAAGGGCCGCCGTCCGCTCGCCGACGAACAGCATGTCCTCGACGGGGAGCGGATAGAGGATCTCCCTGTAATTCTCGCGGCCGATGTAGGTGATGGCATCCGGCTTCTTGTAATCGCTCCCGAGCTTGGCAAAGGTCTTATTGAAGGAAACGCCGATCGAGATGGTGATCCCGATCTCGGTCTTGACGGCGGTGCGGATCCTTTCGGCGATCTCCATGCCGCTCCCGAACAGGGCGCGACTGCCCGTAACGTCCAGCCAGGATTCATCAATGCTGAAGGGCTCGTAGATGTCGGTAAAGCGAGCGTAGATCTCATTGACGGCGCGCGAGATGCGCGCGTACTCCCCGTGATGGGGCGGGACGATCACAAGCCCCGGGCACTTGCGGCGCGCGCTGTGCACCGTTTCGGCGGTCTTGATGCCGAATTTTTTCGCCGGCTCGTTCTTCGCAAGGACGATGCCGCGGCGGTCCTCTACGCTGCCGCAAACCGCCATCGGGACGTGCCAGAGCGAGGGGTCACGCAGGCATTCGACCGAGGCGAAGAAGCTGTTGCAGTCGCAATGCAGGATAACTCTGTCGCCCATATCACTCCCCCACAAGCGGAAGCGTGAAGGTGAAGGCGCAGGATTCGCCCTCATGGCTCTCAAGCGTCAGGCGCTCCTTATGCGCCTCCATGATCGCCTTCGCGATATAAAGGCCAAGCCCTGCCCCGCTCTTGTCACGGCTACGGCTCTTGTCGCTCTTATAAAAGCGGTCAAAGATGAAGGGGACGTCGGCGGCGGGAATGCCCTCCCCCTCGTTATAGACGGTGACGGCGATCTTGCGCTTCCCTGCGGCGGTGATCGTGATATTGAAGGCGCCGCCCTCCTTGGCAAACTTGATGGCGTTATCGCAAAGATTGTAGAGCACCTGGTGGATCGCATCCTTATCGCCGCGGACAAGAATATTGTCGGCATCGGCCAAAAAATTGACCTCAAGATGCTTTTTATCGATCCTCTGCTCATTGGAGATCAGAATGAGGCGCGCCATCTCGCAAATGTCGAAGGATGCAAAGTTAAATTTACGAGTTCCCGATTGCAGGCGGGAAAGATCGAGCAGCTCGGTCACAAGGCGGGAAAGGCGGCGCACCTCAACGGCGATCACACCGAGGTAATAATCGCGCTTTTCCTCGGGGATGGCGCCGCTCGTGATCCCCTCGACAAAGCCGAGGATGGTGGTCATCGGCGTGCGCAGGTCGTGAGACACGTTCGAGATAAAGGAATTTCGCATCGTTTCGAGCTGCTCGAGTGAATCGGCCATCTGATTAAAGGCGGTGCCGAGCTCGGCGATCTCGTCCTTCCCACGGACGGTCACGCGGCGGTCAAAGTGCCCCTTGGCAAAGCGCTTGGTGACAACGCTCATCTCGCGGAGAGGGCCGGCAAGACGCTCGCAGAAGATGTAGAGAATGACGAGGGCGCCGAGGACGATCCAAAGGCTCGACAACAGCACCGTCCGTGTGAGCACGCGCGTCAGTACCCCCTCGCCCTCCACGGTCGAAAAGGCAACGACCGTGCCGAGGACGGCATCCCCCTGCCCGTGCAGGGCATAGGCCGATACGACACGCGCAGCCTCCCCCTCAAAGAGCACGGCCTCGGTCGAGAGGAAGCGGCCGTGGCTCTGCGCCTCCCCGAAGATGGCGTACGACAGCTTCTTGCCCGTATAGTCGGGGGGTGCGGTGGAGCCGTCGGCCGCAAGGAGCACTGTCCCGTCGGCATCGCAGAGGAGGAGAACGGTCTCCTCGGTATTGGAGAGAAAGGCACGGTAGAGCGAGGAGAGGAGCTGGTGGCGCTCCCCGACATACTCGGGGAGGCTTGTCCTTGTCAGGAGCCCGAATTCGTTTTCGGTCAATGTGGCGGCGGCGCTCGCGGTGCGGTCGGTGTCCTCCTCCCGACGGCCGAGCTCGTAATTCCCCGCAAAATTCGAAAGGATCGCAGAGAGGATCAGAAAGCTGACGGTGAGAACGAGGGCGATCGTCACCAGGATCCGCGCAAAAAGACTTCGTAACATTTTTCCCTCTCCTCCTTGCTTTTTCTTTTACTTTATGATATATTATAATCGCTTCTTATTACAAAGTCAATCGACGGCGCAAAAAAATCCCCCGGCACCGTCAAACGAAAGCGAGGACTACCGTGAACGAAAACCGCACCTGCGTTACGCGCTTTGCCCCGAGCCCCACGGGCTATATGCACATCGGGAATCTGCGCACGGCGCTCTATTCCTATCTGATCGCCCGCCACAATGGCGGCCGCTTTATCCTCCGCATCGAGGACACCGACCGTGAGCGCCTGGTCGAGGGCGCGGCCGACGTCATCATCAAGACCCTTGCCGACACCGGCCTCCGCTATGACGAGGGACCGATCGTGGGCGGCGAGCACGGGCCGTATATCCAGAGCGAGCGCCGTGAGATCTACCTGAAGTATGCGAAGGAGCTCGTGGAGCGCGGCGCGGCCTACTACTGCTTCTGCACTAAGGAGCGCCTTGAGCGCCTCCACGAGGAGGACGAGAACGGTGGCTATGACCGCCATTGCCGCGATCTGTCTCCCGAGGAGGTCGAGCGGAATCTGGCCGCCGGCATCCCCTACGTTATCCGTCAGAAGATGCCCACCGAGGGCGTGACCACCTATACCGATGAGGTCTTTGGTGAGATCTCGACCGAGAACGCCGAGCTCCAGGATCAGATCCTCCTGAAGGCAGACGGCTATCCGACCTACAACTTCTGCCATGTGGTGGACGACCATCTGATGGGCGTCACGCACGTTGTGCGCGGGAGCGAATATCTGACCTCGACCCCGAAGTATGCCCTTCTCTACGATGCCTTCGGCTGGCCGAGGCCGCACTATGTGCACCTGCCCCTCCTGATGGGCCGCGGCGAGGACGGCACGGTCTCCAAGCTCTCCAAGCGCCACGGCGCCGTCAGCTTCCAGGACCTTGTGGCGAGCGGCTATCTGCCCGAGGCGATCCTGAACTATATCGCCCTGCTCGGCTGGTGCCCGAAGGAGAGCGAGAACGAGTTCTTCACGCTCGAGGAGCTCGAGTCGCTCTTTACCATCGAGGGTGTCAGCAAGTCGCCCTCGGTCTTCGACTATGAAAAGCTCCTCTGGTTCAACGGCGAGTACATCCGCCGCCTGCCCTTCGCGAAATTCTGTGAGCTCGCGACCCCCTACCTGCCCGCCGATCTCCCTGCGAGCATTGACCGTGAAAAGCTCCTGGCACTCCTTGCGGGCCGTGTCTCGGTCTTCTCCGAGATCCCCGAAAAGGTCGCCTTCTTCTCGGCTCTGCCTGCGTACGAGCCGTCGCTCTTCCCGAACAAGAAGAACAAGGTGACGCCCGAGCTCTGCCTGCCGCTCCTGACGGCGGCCGAGGAGGCGCTCACGGCGCTCACGACCTGGGATAACGATACCCTCTTCACCACCCTCTCGGCCGTTGCCGAGGCACAGGGTGTCAAGGCCGGCGCCATCTTCTGGTGCCTGCGCATTGCCGTTTCCGGCCAGGCTGTCACCCCCGGCGGCGCCACCGAGATCATGGAGGTGCTGGGGCAAAAGGAGAGCCTTGCGCGTCTTGCCGTTGCCAAGGCAAAATTCTGACTCTTCCGGGAGCGCGCCGCCGCGCGCTCCCTCTTCTTAGAACAAGCAAGGAAGGAGAGACCCATGCAGGACATTCTGGATATTATCCGTGACCGACTGCCCACGATGTCCAAGGGGCAAAAGCGCATTGCCGCCGTCATCACCGAGGACTGCGAGCGCGCCGCCTATCTGACGGCGGCCGCCCTCGGCACGCTCGCCTCGGTATCCGAATCCACCGTTGTCCGCTTTGCCACAGAACTCGGCTTTGACGGCTATCCGCATCTCCAGCGTGTGCTGAAGGAGCGCCTGCGCGCCCACCTCACCCCCAACCAGCGCATCGACGCTATGGGGCGGCGCTTAGGGAGCGGTGACCTTATTGAAAAGGTCATGGGCTCGGACATCGAGCGGATCAAATATACGATGGAGCATATCGACCGCGAGGCCTTCGATGCGGCGGTGGATGCCCTCCTTTCGGCGCGCCACATCTACCTCTTCGGGGCGCGCTCGGCCTCAATGCTCTCGGGCTTCCTCGGGATGAACTTAAGCCTTGTATTTGACAACGTCAAGCCCCTCCAGCCGACAAGCGCCAGCGAGGTCTTTGAGCAGCTGTTGCCCATTGATCGCGGCGACGTCCTGTTTGCCATCAGCTTTCCCCGCTATTCGACCAAGCTCGTGAAGGCCGTGCGCTACGCCCACGACCGTGGGGCTAAGGTCATTTCCCTCACCGATACCCCCACCTCCCCCATTGCCGCCGATGCCGACTGCCTCCTGACCGCCGAAAGCGATATGGCCGCCTTTGCCGACTCGCTCTCGGCCCCCCTCAGCATCATCAACGCCATCATTGCCGAGATCTCGCGCCGCGAGGGCGACAGGATCAAGGAGCGCTTTGAGCGGATGGAGCGCCTTTGGGATGAATACGATGTCTATGCCAAGCCCTGAGTGCCTCGCGATCGTCGGAGGGGGCGCCGCCGGGCTTATGGCGGCGGCCACGGCGCTTGCCGAGGGAGCCGACGTCCTCCTCTTCGAGCCGAACGACCGCCCGGGGCGCAAGCTGGCCATCACCGGCAAGGGGCGGTGCAATCTGACGAACAACTGCTCGGTGCAGGAATTCCTGCAAAATGTGACAAAAAACCACCGCTTTCTGAACTCGGCCGCCGCGCGCTTCTCTCCCGCCGACACCATGGCGTATTTTGAAGCGCTCGGCGTTCCCCTGAAGACCGAGCGCGGCAACCGCGTGTTCCCGGTCTCGGACCGTGCACAGGACGTGGTGGAGGCTCTGGTCGCGGCCACGCGCGGAGCCACCCTCGTCCGTGGGCGTGTTGCGAGCCTCCGTCCTCTCCCCGAGGGGGGCTTTGCCCTTACGGCCGCCGGCCGCGACTATACGGCCGCGCGCGTGATCCTGGCAACGGGAGGCCTCTCCTACCCGAGGACGGGCTCGGACGGCAGCGGTCATCGCCTCGCAAGGGAGCTCGGGCATACGATAACCCCCCTTCTCCCCTCCCTCGTCCCCCTGACCTCGCCCGATCCCGATTGCGCGCGGATGCAGGGGCTGTCCCTCAAGAACGTGGCCCTCACCGTCAAGGACGGCACGGGGCACACGCTCTACACCGACTTCGGTGAGATGCTCTTTACCCACTTCGGGATCTCGGGGCCGATGGTGCTGAGTGCCTCCGCCCATCTGCAGGCCCCCTCGCTTGAGGGCTATACCGCCCTTATTGACCTGAAGCCCGCCCTCGACGAGGCAACGCTGGATGCGCGCCTCCTCTCCGAGCTCTCGGCGGGTGCCAACCGCGACCTCTCGAACATCCTCGCGACCCTCCTTCCCTCCAGCATGATCGAGGTAGCCCTCGACCGCCTCGGGGTTGACGGGCACCGCAAGGGCAACTCGATCAAAAAGGAGGAGCGGCGGCGTCTCCTTACCCTCCTCAAGGGCTTCCGCATCCCGCTCTCTGGGCGGCGCCCGATCGCCGAGGCGATCGTGACCTCGGGTGGCGTTGACGTGCGCGAGGTGAATCCCAAGACCATGGAATCGCGCCTCCTTCCGGGGCTGTATTTCGCCGGGGAGCTCCTCGACGTGGATGCCTACACGGGAGGCTTTAATCTTCAGATCGCATTTTCAACGGCGTACCTGGCCGCCAAGGCCGCCACAGCGCCGAGAAAGGAATCATCACTATGAATATTGCCATTGACGGACCGAGCGGCGCAGGAAAAAGCAGCCTCGCGAAGGCCATCGCCTCCCACCTCGGGATCATCTACGTCGATACGGGAGCCCTGTACCGTACGATCGGTCTCTATATCCGGGAGCACGGCATCGATCCGCACGACGAGGCGGGCGTAACGGCGGCCCTCCCCTCGATCGATCTTTCGGTCCGCTTTGAAAACGGAGTGCAGAGGATCTACCTGTGCGGCGAGGATGTGGGCGACCGCATCCGCACGCCCGAGATGTCGATGTACGCCTCTGCCGTATCCGCCATCGGCTCTGTGCGTGCCTTTTTGCTCGAGACTCAACGGAAGGTCGCCCGTGAAAGCTCGGTGGTCATGGATGGCCGTGACATCGGCACGGTGATCCTGCCCGATGCCGAGTGCAAGATCTTCCTGACCGCCTCCGGTGAGGCGAGAGCCCGCCGCCGTACGGTCGAGCTTGAGGAAAAGGGGATCAAGGTGACCTACCAAGAGGTCCTCGCCGACATGACCGAGCGTGACAGAAACGATTCTACACGCGCCCTGGCGCCGGCGATCCCGGCGGAAGACGCGGTTTTCCTGGATAATTCGGACATGACACCCGAGGAGACCCTTTCTGCTGCGCTCGAGATCATCAAAAATTCGACAAAATGAAAGCACACAGGGTGAACCTATGAAAAAAGACAGAAAGGGCAAGCGATTTGAACGGTTTATGCACGCGCTGTTTGCGCCCTGCTTCCGCTTCTTTTTGCGCGCACGCCTTACGGGGCGCGAGAACATCCCGGAGGAGGGTGGCTACGTGATCTGCGCGAACCACGTCGCCTTTTGGGATCCCATCCTCATCTCGGCCTGCTTTCCGCGCCGGCGCATGCCGATGTACCTTTCCAAGGCCGAGCTCTTCCGCATCCCGATCCTCCGCTCGCTCCTGCGCGCCTTTGGCGCCATTCCGCTTGAGCGCCGTGGCACCGACATCAAGGCCATCCGCCGCGCGATCGCCGTTGCCAAGGAGGGAGAGTTCCTCACCGTCTTTCCGCAGGGAACGCGAAGGAAGGGGATGAACCCTGCCGATACGCCCATCAAATCGGGCGTCGGCATGATCGCCGCGCACGCAGGGGTGCCCATCCTCCCTGTCTGCATCCGCATGAAGAAGCAGAAATACGCGCTCTTCCGCCGTGTTGACATCATCGTCGGACAGCCGATCTCACAGGAGGCGCTCGGCCTCACCGCCGGGGAGCCCGATTACCGCGAGGCCGCCGAGCGCGCCTTCCGCGCGGTGCTTTCCCTCGGTGGCTTTACACCGGGCGGTCTTTTACCGGGGGCGAAGAAAAAATGAAGATCCTTCTTGCCGAAAGCGCCGGCTTCTGCCCCGGGGTACGCCGCGCGGTCGATACCATCGAGGAGGTGCTCTCCTCCAAAACCGCCCCCCGTCGCATCCTGACGCTCGGGGAGCTGATCCACAACCCGGTCTATACCGCAAGCCTCAAGGCGCGCTCGGTCGAGATCACCGATGAAGCGGGGGCGGCCCGCGCCGCCGCCGAGTCCGACCGCGTGGGACATACCGTCCTCTTCCTTAGGACTCACGGTGTCAGCCGTGCGACCGAGGAGCGCCTCCGCGCCCTCACGGCGGCACACCCCGCCTTCGAGGTGCGCGATCTCACCTGCCCCTTTGTCAAAAAGGTGCATCACATCGCCGAGGAGGCAAGCGAGTCCTTCTTCCTCTTTGGCAAGCGCGGTCACCCCGAGGTCGAGGGAACGCTCGACCGTGCCCCCTGCCCGACCACGCTGTTTGAGTCGGCGGACGACCTTTCCCACGCTCTTTTGGCTCAAAAACCCGACGAAAGCGCACCAACCGTCGCGGCACAGACCACAATGGGGCTTGAAGAATGGGAAAAATCTAAAAAAATTCTTGAAAAACTATATACAAATGCGAAAATTTTTGATACAATATGTGGTGTGACTAAAAAACGCCAGGAGGAAACGCGCGCGCTCGCCGCCCGTGCCGACACGACGGTCGTGATCGGCGGTCGGCACAGCTCGAACACAAGAGAACTGTATGAGATCGCCGCCTCGGTCTGCCCCGACACGCGGCTCATCGAGCACCCCTCGGAGCTTCTTTGCGATTTTAGTGACGATTCTACTGTGGCAATCACCGCAGGTGCTTCCACACCTGACGGTTTAATAATGGAGGTATACAAAGCAATGGACGAAATCAGAACTGAAGATTTTGCCGAACTCTTGGAAGGAACACTCAAAACTTTAAATACAGGAGAGACCGTGACCGGTATCGTTACGAGCATCGCCAAAGATGTTGTTTACGTGGACGTTGGGGTTAAGGCAACGGGTATGGTTGCCCGTGACCAGATCACCGACGATCAGAATGCGAACCTTGCCGATATGTTCAAGGTCGGCGACGAGCTGCGCCTCTTTGTCATCCGTGTCAGCGACACCGACGGCATCGTGACCCTGTCGAAGAAGAGAGTTGACCGTGACAAGAGCTGGTACGACCTTGTCGCCATGAAGGACGAGGGCGGGATCATCGAGGGTCCTGTGGTCGAGGCCAACAAGGGCGGCGTTGTGATCGAGGCGATGGGCAACCGCGTCTTCGTTCCCGCTTCCCGCACCGGTCTTGCGAAGGATGCCGACTTCTCTACTCTCGTCGGCACCACCCAGCGCGCCCGCATCATCGACATCGATGAGCAGCGCAAGCGTGCGGTCGCCTCGATCCGCAGCGTCATGATCGAGGAGAAGCGCGCCGAGGAGCAGGCCATCTGGGATAAGCTCGAGGTCGGTCAGCGCTACACCGGCGTCGTGAAGAACCTCACCACCTACGGTGCCTTTGTTGACATCGGCGGTGTGGACGGCATGGTACATAACACCGAGCTGTCCTGGAAGCACATCCGCCATCCGAAGGAAGTGGTCGCTGTCGGCCAGGAGCTTTCGGTCTACATCAAGGAGCTCGACGCTGAGAAGCGCCGCATCTCGCTCGGCTACAAGTCCGAGGAGAACGATCCTTGGGCCCTCTTCAACCAGCAGTATAAGCTGGGTGACGTCGTGACGGCGAAGGTCGTCAGCATGACCACCTTCGGTGCCTTTGCCGAGGTCATGGACGGTGTTGACGGTCTCATCCACATCTCGCGCATCTCGCTCGAGAAGATCGCCCGTCCCCAGGATGCCCTGGAGATCGGCCAGGAGGTCACCGTTAAGATCGTTGAGATCGACAACGAGCGCCGCCGCCTCAGCCTCTCGATCCGCGCCCTCCTCGAGGAGGCCAAGCGCGCCGAGGAGCAGGCCGTGCGCGATGCCGAGCGTGCCGAGCGTGACGCCGCCCGCGAGGCTGCCGCCAAGGAGCGTGCCGAGCTGGAGGCCGAGATGGCTCCCTACATCGTTCGCTCGATCGACTAAACCGAGTCAAAAGGGGCTGTCACATTTAGGCATAACCGAAAAGGAAAAGGGAGTTATACTGTTTTTACAGTGTAGCTCCCTTTTATATGTCAAGAAAAGTGGATGTTTTTGTGAATTTTTCCTCTTTTGCTTGCAAAAGGCAGAGGTATATGGTATACTAATACGGTAAAACAAATTCTATTTCGGAGGACATACCATGCTTCAGTTCTTACTGGAAGGCGAAGGCGCCGCGGGCGGCTCTACCGGGAATCCCTGGATGATCGTCATTCTCGGCCTTGTTTTCGTCGGATTCTATTTTCTTCTGATCCGCCCCGAGAAGAAGCGCGAAAAGCAGGCGCAGGAAATGCGCGCCGCGCTCCAGGTCGGGGATGAGGTCACCACCATCGGCGGTATCATCGGCAAGGTCATCAGCATCAAGGAGGAGACCTTCGTCCTTGAGACCACCAAGGAGCGCACGCACATCCGCTTCCTGGTTTCCGCTATCCGCAGTGTGGATGTGAAGGCCGAGGAGGCCGCCGCCGCAAGACCGCGCGCGACCACGCCCGTCGGCACTAAGCCCGCCCCCAAGAAGGCCGAAAAGCCTGCCGTCAAGGAAGCCGTCGTCGAAGAGGCCGTCGTTGAAGAAGCCGTCGTCGAGGAGGCTCCTGTCGAGGAAGCCCCCGTCGAGATGCCGGTCGCCGAGGGCCCGATCGAGGCCGAGGCCGTAGCCGATGCCGCTCCCGAGAGCACCGAGGAAAACTGAGTTCTAACAAAAAGCCTCCCGTCATATACTGTATCAGTACATACGGGAGGTTTTTCTATGGAAAAAGCAAAAATGGGGGCCGCACGCCTCGGGGACAGACGGAGCCGCACCTTCGCGGCGGCGCTCCTTCTTTCGCTCGCCTTCTCTCTCCTCATGGCGATAGGGCTCCTGCTCCTTACATCTCTTCTTTTGCAAAGAAGCACCGACCCCTCGCGCCTTATGGCGCCCACAGGCGCCCTCCTTGCCGGGATCATTACCTTCCTCGGAGGCTTCCGCGCAGGGCAGCTGCGCCGCACCTCGGGCGCCCTGATGGGGCTCTGCCAGGGGATGCTCCTCGTTTTCCTCTCGCTCCTCGTCTCGCTCATCCTGCAGGGCGGCAAGCTCCCCCCGCTGTCGCTTGCCCTTTACGCCGGCATGCTCCTCCTCTCTACCCTCGGGGGAACGCTGGCTACGCGGCGGCGGGTGCGCCGCAGAGGGCGGAGATAATACAAGGGTCAAGGAATGCTCCTTGACCCTTTTTGTTGAGTTTTGTTTACTATTTAGCCGAAACCACGGCGCCAAGTGCGCGCAATTTGTCGGCAATGTTCTCGTATCCGCGCTCAAGGATCGCGGCATCCAGGATCTCCACCGTGCCACGGGCCGCAAGCGCCGCCACCACCTCAGCCGCCCCGGCACGCAGATCCACCGCGCGCACCTTAGCACCGTGAAGCGAGGACCGCCCGACCGTCACGCCTCCCTCCTCGAGGGCGAGCGCGCCCCCCATCCGCCGTAGCTCACCGACATAGCCAAAGCGCCCGGGGAAGACTCGGTCCGCAAGATGAGAGGAGCCATTGGCCTGCGTTGCCAGCGCGGCAAACTGCGGATGCAGATCGGTCGGGAAGCCGGGATACGGCTCTGCCGTCAGCACGGTAGGAAAGAGCTCGCCCGTGCGGCGGACGCGAAGGCCGTCACGCTCCTCGAGGATCTCGATCCCCATGGCGCGTGCCGGTGTGATCGCCGAAGCAAGGTGGGAGGCAACCGCCCCCCGAAGGTACGCCTCCCCACCGGCGGCCCCGACAGCCGCAAGATAGGTGCCCGCCTCGATCATATCGGGCATCACACGGTAGGTGGCACCGTGGAGGCGTTGACCGCCGCGAATGCAGAGCCTCTCGCTCCCCACCCCCTCGATCGCGGCGCCGCAGGCCGTAAGATAGTGGCAAAGATCGGTGATGTGTGGCTCCCTGGCGGCCCCCTCGATCACCGTCTCCCCCACGGCCCCCGTCGCGGCGAGGATCGCATTAACGGTGGCGCCGACCGAGGGGATCGGGAAGCGGATGCAGGCGCCGCAAAGAGCGTCGGCCTCGGCCTCGATCACCCCCTGCCCCACCGTCATATCGGCGCCGAGGGCCGTCAGGGCGTGAATGTGAAAATCCAGGGGCCGCGCGCCGATGCGGCATCCGCCGGGGATGGCGGCACGCGTTTTCCCGAAGCGTGAAAGCTCGGCACCGAGCAGGTACGAGGAGGCACGGAGCGAGGCGACGGATGCATCAGGTGAGCGACAGGGGAGGACGTGACGTGTATCGATCAGGACGGTCGCCTCGTCCAAAAACACAGCGATAGCACCCATGGCCCGGAGGATCTCGAGCGTTTGCAAAACGTCGCGGATCCTCGGCACGTTCTCGATCACGGAAATATCGGCGGTAAGGACGGTGGCGTACAGGATCGGCAGAGCGGCGTTTTTGAAGCCCGAGATCCTGACCTCGCCCGAAAGGCGAGTGCCGCCCGTGATGCAGAGCTTTTTCATACCTATATCCTCCGAGTATTGATACTGCGTTATTACAGTATACTCAAAGGAGAACGGTATGGTGCTAGAGGGCGCGCCGACGGAATACGCCACAAAGGAGGAGGACCGTCTCATCATAGCAGGGCTCCTCGACACCGAGCGAGACCGTCGCCCCGGCGTCGCTGAACCGATCGCTTTCGGAAAACTCGCGGCGGACAGCCTCGGGGAGGCTCCCCGAGACCCCCTCCCACACCCCGGGCGAGGTCACGGACAGCACCGTGAGAACGCGACCGAGCATCCCCGTGGCACCGGCATAGCGAAGATAGGGCTCCCCCGAATCAAGACATGCCAGGAAGGCCACGATATCGGCCTCGGCCTCGGCAGTATAGCCCGAGGCGTGGGCCATCTCGTGCGCCAGGGTAAAGGCGCGCGTAGCACCGTGGCACTCCCCCGCCAGCGTCACCTCGCCAAAGGGGAAGGCGTAAAGCCCCAAAAGTTCCAAGCGCCGAAAGAGGGGGGTCACGGTCTCCTTCGGACAAACAGCGGTGTTGGGATGAAAGCCGTAGCGCGCCCCCGCCTTCGCATAGGCATCCCCGATGGCCTCCGTAAGGGCTTCGCCTTCAAGGGGCGCGGGCGCCTCGGCCGTCAGCCCCGAGAGCCACAAGGCACAGGCGTACAGCTCCTCGGCCGTCGGAGGAGCCACATCGAGCGCAAGGCTCGTGGCCAATGCCGTTTTGTGGTTCCCGGGAGAAAACGCGACCACGTATACGCCAAAAAACACGAGCACAAGAGAAAGAAGGAGGGAAAGCGCGCGGCGCATCCCCGAGGAGCTGCCGGCCGCGCGGATCGCCAAAAGGAACAAAAGGAGGGACAGGAGCGGCAAAAGGAGAAGAAAGAGCTCGGTGACCGAGATCGGGATCCGCGCATTCAGCCCCGAGAGCCAAAGGCGAAGACGGGCCCCGAGGAAACGCTCCATACCATCGGCAAAGCGCCGCGAGCGCGCCATCCCCCACTCCAAAAGAAGAAGAAAAAAAGCCAACAAAAGCAAAACGCGGCTCCGCCGCTCTCTCACACCTCGCAATCGATCACCTCCCGTATCTCCTTCAGTATGCGCCGGGATGCAAAAAACTATCAAAAAAGCCGGGAGCTTTCGCTCCCGGCTCAGGCTTCAGACCGTATCGGGGGTGTCGGTATCACGGGTCTTCCTTTGCGGTAGATAGAAGAAGACGATCAGGGCAACGACGAGGATCAGCGAGACGGCCACACCGCCCTCGGGGCCGAAATCGCCGCCGTTCGTCAGCGTGCGCCCCTCTAAAGCGGCAGAGAGAAGGAAGGAATGCTTCGGCACCGTTCCGCTGACCGACATACCAAAGAGCGCCCCCTCGGCAAAATTCCAGGCGGCATGCAGGCCGCAGGCGATCCAGATATTCCCCGTGCGGAACACAAGCAGGCCGAGGAGAAGACCGATAAGGAAAATATTGAGCCCCGCAACGAAGGAAAAGCCGGGGTTTGAGGTGTGCATCAGGGAAAAGAACAGTGCGCTGAGGAGAATGGCGGAGAACGGGGATGTGGCGTTACAGAGCGACGGCATCAGGTAGCCGCGGCAGAGGAATTCCTCGGCACTCCCCTGGATGAGATACCCAAGGAAATAGAGGAGGATCATCCCGATATGGCACGTGCCTGCGGTCACGGTGACCGCCCCGGTCGCATAGCACACAAGATACGCCCCACCCAGCATGAGAAGCCCGAGCAAAAGGCCAAGCAAAAGGGAAAGGGGCGCCCGCTTCGTGAAGGTGACCCCCATAGAGGCGATCGGGCGCCGCTCGATCAAACGGCAGTACACAAGCGACACAAGGAGCGGCGCCACCGTCGAGAAGAGCGACAGAAGGAGGAAGGCATCCTCCCCCATGATCACGGCGCTGGCCTTCTCCATTTCGGCAAGGAGCGCCTCCTGGTCAACGGTGGGCCCCGTAAGGAGCGCCGGGTCGATCAGGCTCATCATGCGGAGGGTGGTATAGAAGGAGACGGGGATCGTGGCGATCATGTCGCCCACCGTCATCACCAGAAAGAAGATGAGGAACTGTGCCGCCAGCCGTGGGCGCAGGCGCGCCGTTCTTGCCCCCTCCACCAGGGGATTGTTTTTCAGAAAATCAAGCATCGTCATCGATGGCACCCGGAGGGGTGCCCGCCTTCCGTTTTTGGTAAAGCCACAGGAGCAGCGTAGCGGCAAGCCACGTCACACCTACGGCAAAGAAATAGCCCGAAGCATCGATCAGAACATCGGTAAAGGCCGCGCCGCGCCCCGTGAAGATCTGCAAGATCTCATCACAGCTGCCAACCGCCACCCCGGCGGCGAGCAAGAGGAGCGTCCGGGCCGGAGTATGGCGACCGCGGAGAAACATTTCCGCAAAGAAGCCGAGCGCGGCAAACTCGGTAAAATGGGCGATCTTGCGCATGAACCGATCCACGAAGGAGCCGACGGGCGACGTGGGCCCTCCCACGATCGGCACGATGATGTCGCTGACGGCATCGCTCGTTTCCGCCGAGACCGCCGTCGGAACGGTGGATTGCTGCCAGATGAAGCCAACCGTCGCCACGGCACACAGCAGCCAGATAAACCGCAGGTCTTGTGTTTTCCCCATACTCTCCTCCGTTCTTTACCGCTATTGTACCACAGATCGCCCCCACTTTCAAGAAGCGCCGGATGAATTCACTTCTTTTTTACAAATGCATCACACAGAAGCCTCATGGGCCCTCCCTTTTTCCTCCGCGCTCCTTGACAGATGAACGCTTTTCTGCTATAATGGTGTGGCGCATTTGGGGACGTTTGCGAGCGCCGCCGGGGGCGGATGAAGCGAGCCATACGAAATGGCCGCAGCTTGGCGATTGGCGAGTGAGCTTGCTCACGATAAAAGAGCCCTAGTTGCAACAGGAAGCGCGCGAAGTCTTCCCTCCTGCAAATTACATATCGAGGTGTGGCGCAATTGGTAGCGCGCTTGCTTTGGGAGCAAGATGCTGCAGGTTCGAGTCCTGTCACTTCGACCAAAATTGCGGTTTTGACCGCATAAAAAGCCGCAAAGTAGGATTACTTTGCGGCTTTTACTATATTGGAGGTAAACTAAATGTCTAAATTAATTTATCACTATACAAGCTTTGAAAAACTACAATGCATATTGAACTATAGCACCCTTAGATTTAAGGAAAGCACCAAATCTAATGATATTTTGGATACTATGGGTTTTGTAAATATTCTTCAATCTATGCCGAAGTTCAAAGCATCAGTTGATGCCTCGGAGTTTTTGAATTTTCTTATAAGATACTATCAGAGGAATACGTATGCTCCATCGTCCGTATCTTTAGTGGCGTGTTTTTCAAAAATCCCAGATTCAAGACTATTATGGGATGCATATACCATGCATCGACCGGGAAATCAAAAATGTCCTTACGGTGATACTAAATATTGTTATGAAGCTGAAACAAAATATAGTGGTGTATGTATCGCCTTTCGTCAAGAGAAACTCCAACAGTTACTACAAAAAACAGAAGGAGTCCTTTGCGACAAAACACATATACAAGCTATAGATTACGGAGATCAAAAAATTAGGATTTTGCTTAATGATTGGCTGAAAGAAGCAGTTTCAGAAATGCGGGAAATAAGTAAAGATCCCGACCAATCACAAAACATTATTCCGACAATTCCTGTTACTTCAAAAACTGGGCTTGTTCTAAAGAAATCATTAGTTATCCCGATGTTAAGCTTTATGCAAAAAGTGGAAGCGTATTCTCCGTTTTACAAACATGAATTTTGGAACGAAGAAAAGGAAGTAAGAGCATCTCTTCTTATAACAAACGGTCATTTGTCAAATTATAAAAATATATCTCAATACGATGATGGTTCAAAATATTGCGATATTTCTATCACACCCGATTGCATTGATCACTTTATATTAGGACCAGAATTTGACGATATGGCCCTTTCGGAAATTAAAAAACATACAGAATACAAAATAAACATGTGCGATTTCAAACAAAAACATTCTCTTGGAACAGGAGTTATTCGAAACAATTAGTCTTTTCTTTGCCTACTGCACCGCAAATTTTGAGGGCTGACCGCTTGGTCAGCCCTCTTTCCTTATGCGTTCTTCGCCTGTTTTTTCATCTCCGCGATCTCCGCTTTCATCGTCTTTATCAACTCCGCCAGCTTTTCCTCACTTTCTTCTCGTGTCTTGGCGTAGACATTCTTGGATATGCGTTTTCCGTTGACTCTCGGAGTGAACCGACCTTCGTAGAGGTGGTCGTTTATCATAGTGACGCAACCCGTGCCGGGCTTACGTATCTTGGGCTTGTATGTTAACCACTGATTGCGTTTGTTTTCTATCATTTTGTAGAACATATTTTTGCTCCATTTTTTATGAATTCTTTTGACTGTAAACTTCTTTCCAATCCTCAATCATCAATATCGGGGAGAGATGATGAGGGATTAGTTGCTCTCCAACACTTCCAAATACTGATCCAATCGCTTATTGAGATACTCTGCGAAGAGCTTTACCATCTCGGAACGGTGGTCGAAGGCGTCGTAATAGCGCATTCTGTCGGTGAATTTGATATCGATGGGGGGATATCCGGCTTTCATCAGTTCAAGGTTGATGATGAGGCGTCCGGTTCTGCCGTTGCCGTCGATGAAGGGATGGATGGACTCAAATGCGATATGCAGGTCGGCGAGTTTTTCCACGATGTTACGCTCGTCATTTGCGTACTGCTGCATGAGATCGTTCATCTTGGGTTCTATCAGATAAGGCTGAACGGGATCCTGCTTTGCGCCCATAATGCGGACAGGCACTCTGCGGTACACGCCACGGTCGAGGGGCTTATCCGCGAGGACGAGGGAATGGATCTGTTTGATCACCGTTTCCGACAGGGGAGTACGCTCCTTGACAAGATCGCAGATGAAGTAGAACGCGTCCTTGTGACCGACCGCTTCCATGTGGACCTTCAGCGGCTTTTGGTCGATGG
>JAZSGE010000012.1:0-4420 GCA_045532575.1 Eubacteriales bacterium
TGCTGGTAGGGCAGGATCTTCTCAAGGGCGGCCTCGCGCTCCTCGGCGGTATCCGCGCAGATCATCTCACGGAAGGCGGCGATACGCTCAGCCTCGAAGAACATATGCTCGGTACGGCAAAGGCCGATACCCTCGGCGCCCAGCTCGCGCGCCTTCTTGGCGTCGGCAGGCGTGTCGGCATTGGTGCGGACGCTGAGCTTGCGGAACTGGTCGGCCCAGGCCATGATACGGCCGAACTCGCCGGCGATAACAGCGTCAACCGTCGGGATGATACCGTCGTAGATCGCACCGGTCGAGCCGTCAATCGAGATGAAGTCGCCCTCGTGGTAGGTCTTACCGGCGAGCGTGAACTTCTTGTTCTCCTCGTCCATGTTGATGTCGCCGCAGCCCGAAACGCAGCAGGTACCCATGCCACGGGCAACAACGGCGGCGTGCGAGGTCATACCACCGCGGACGGTGAGGATACCCTGCGAGGCCTTCATGCCCGTGATGTCCTCGGGCGAGGTCTCAAGACGGACGAGGACGACCTTCTTACCGGCGGCCTTCCACTCCTCGGCGTCGGCCGCGGTGAAGACGGTCTGACCGCAGGCAGCCCCGGGGGAGGCGCCGAGACCGCGGCCAACAGGCGTCGCCGCCTTCAGGGCCTTGGCGTCGAACTGCGGGTGCAGAAGGGTGTCAAGGTTACGGGGGTCGATCATGAGGACGGCTTCCTCGGGAGTGCGCATGCCCTCGTCAACGAGGTCGCAGGCGATCTTGAGGGCGGCCTGCGCGGTGCGCTTGCCGTTTCTCGTCTGGAGCATGTAGAGCTTGCCCGCCTCAACGGTGAACTCCATGTCCTGCATGTCGCGGTAGTGGTTCTCGAGGATCGAGCAGACCTCGACGAACTGCGCATAGGCCTCGGGGAACTTCTCGGCCATGGCGTCGATCTTCATAGGCGTACGGACACCGGCAACGACGTCCTCGCCCTGGGCGTTCACAAGGAACTCACCCATCAGCTTCTTCTCACCGGTGGCGGGGTCACGGGTGAAGGCAACACCGGTGCCGCAATCGTCACCCATGTTACCGAAGGCCATCATCTGAACGTTGACGGCAGTACCCCACGAGTAGGGGATATCGTTGTCGCGGCGGTAGACGTTCGCACGGGGGTTATCCCACGAACGGAAGACGGCCTTGACAGCGCCGATGAGCTGCTCCTTGGGATCGGTGGGGAAGTCCTGACCGATCTTCGACTTGTACTCGGCCTTGAACTGGTTGGCCAGCGTCTCAAGGTCGGCAGCGGTCAGATCGACGTCGTACTTCACGCCCTTTTCTTCCTTCATCTTATCGATGAGCTGCTCAAAGTACTTCTTACCGACCTCCATAACGACGTCGGAGTACATCTGGATGAAGCGGCGGTAGCAGTCCCAGGCCCAACGGGCATTGCCGGACTTTTCGGCGATGACCTTAACAACATCCTCGTTAAGACCAAGGTTCAGGATGGTATCCATCATACCGGGCATCGAGGCACGGGCACCCGAGCGGACCGAAACCAGCAGGGGGTTCTCAAGATCCCCGAACTTCTTGCCGGTGATGGCCTCCATCTTCTCGATGTTTTCCATGATCTCGGCCATGATGGCATCATTGATCTGCTTGCCATCCTCGTAGTACTGCGTGCAGGCCTCGGTGGAGATGGTGAAGCCCTGGGGAACGGGAAGACCAATCTTGGTCATTTCCGCAAGGTTTGCACCCTTGCCGCCGAGGAGCTCACGCATGTTGGCGTCGCCCTCGGTAAAGAGATAAACGTACTTTTTACTCATCTTCGAGTATCCTCCTAAGTTTTATATCAGCTTAATGAAACGCAAAACAACAGAACGGAAGGGGAAAAACCACCCAAAACACGGCACATCCCCGAACCGCATCGGTAATTATAGCATATTTTCTTTCCAAAATCTATATGTGTTGACCAATCAAGCCAAAGTTTACAAAATGTTCACAAATAAGAGAGGAAGGCGTGAGGATGAGAAAAAGGGGAGCGCACAGCTCCCTTTTTGGCACCCGCAGCGAGAATCGAACTCACAACTACCCCTTAGGAGGGGGTTATTATATCCATTTAACTATGCAGGCACGTGTATAGTATAGCATTTTGGCGATGATTTTGCAAGGGGGTATTTAAAATGTTGGGGGTGTCGGGGGCAGTTGCTCGACGCCTTTCCCCGGCGGGGGAGGCCAAGAGATCCTTCCCACACAAAAAAGCCGAGCACTTTGCTCGGCTTTTTAGTCCAATTCAAGGTCATCCCGACGGAACACGTCATCGGCAATAAATTCCTCGACGGTCATACCGAAACCTCGCGCTAGCTTGAATATCGTGGTAAAGGAAACCGTCTTATTCTTGCTCCCGAGGATCCTGTCCATAGCACCGTGAAAGATTCCGGAGTCCTGCTCTAAGCGATATTGGGTGATGCCGCGGCTGTGCATCAGCTTTACAGTTCTCATAGCAACCGCATCATTGATCGTCAAGCCCTTCACCCCCGCTTTTATAAATACGTATACAGTTTAACATTTCGGCGAAAGCTGTATACGCCTTTACAAAGGCATATCGGTGTGATATACTACATCTGTAAATGCGACGGAAGGAGTACGGGTGTGAAGGTCGTCAAGCATATTGCCATAGGGCTTCTTTTATTTTCGGTATCGTTCTCTTTGGTGTTTTTTCTAACGGATAAAACCGAATACCATACCGTAGAGACCGCGGCACGAGAGCCGCGTGTTTACGTAACGCAGTACGGCGAATGTTACCACTCCTCCGGTTGTCATTATTTAAATCGGTCAAAAATCGAACGGGGCTTGTACGATGCTCGCTCCGAGGGATATCGGGCGTGTTCCTATTGCAAAGGACGACCCTCGGGAACGATCACGGTCACTTATTTTGAAAAGGAAGCGAAGGACACGACCGGTAAGGTTGCGGTTCGATCGGCTGTCTTCGCCTCATTTACTGTCGTAATCTATGCTTCAAAATGCTTGATCCTTTATCATATATCCGGCAAGGCTACTGCAAAAAAAGAGGCATCGGCGTAAATATTTGCCGTTTTTTATCATCACGGCTCTGCGCCATCGGTGCAGAATTGGGTTCGCATCTTGCGAGCTTGCCCGACGGGAGCTTGCTCACGGTCGGCGCGAGCAAAGATCTTCGCCAACGGCGAAATTCTCGCTGCGGGTGACATTTTGAAAATGTTTATACATCCTGACGTTTTCGCTTGAAAAAATTACAGCCTTATGGTATACTATCAGTAGATATGTGTGCTTGAGAAAGGAGAAACTATGGCATTTGAAAACAACCTTGGAATCACGGATTCCGCCGAGCTTGCCCGCGAAGAAGAACGAATCAGCAAAACACGCGCGATAGAACTTTTTGAAACCAATTTTCTTTCTTCTCTTAACCCGGGAACGTTTGATGCTCTTTCCAAAATACACGCCTTTCTCTTTTCGGATATATACGAATTTGCCGGGAGGATTCGCACGGTCAATATCGCCAAGGGCAATTTCCGATTTGCACCGCTGATGTACCTTCATGCCGCGCTCGAAAATATCGAAAAAATGCCACAGAGCACGTTTGACGAGATCATCGAAAAATACGTGGAGATGAACGTGGCTCACCCTTTCAGAGAGGGGAACGGTCGTTCGACTCGCATTTGGCTTGACCATATATTAAAAAGCGAAATTGGAATGGTTGTGGACTGGAGCCTTGTGGATAAAGAGGAGTATCTTCTTGCCATGGAAAGAAGTCCTATCAAAGATATTGAAATCAAGCACCTCTTGAAAAATGCTTTGACAGATAAGGTGAACGACCGACAGGTATTTATGAAAGGAATTGACCACAGCTACTACTACGAGGGCTATACTACCTTTAAAGCCGAGGATTTGAAATAATGATTGGGCAGTCGATTTCGGCTGCCTTTTTCATTCTCGCAAGGTGGGATTTCCACTTCGTGCAACTCTCGGAGAGGGCGAAAAATTGGCGTTTGACGGCAATTTTACCCCTCCTCTTATCCTGTTCCCTAAAGTATATATTTTTTGTCTATCTGTATTTCAAATACTCCATAAATTTCTTTGCGGCTATGGATAGTGAATTTTGGCTTCGGAAAGCAACGCCGATCCTTCTGAATGCAGGCACATCAAGCTCTTTAGCCACTATTCTGTACGGTATTCTACGCAGTATCAGCTCGGGAAGAATAGCAATTCCAAGACCTCCCTCGACCATTGACATCACCGCATAATCATCCCACGTTGTAAAATGCACGTTAGGCGTAATGCCGTTTCTCTCAAAAACCTCGGAAATCTCAGCTTTCGCGCCCTTTTCAAGAAGCATAAAGGGATAATCGCACAATGCCTTTACGGGAAATTTGTCCTTATCGACAAGTGCGTGATCCTCGGGTATAACCAC
>JAZSGE010000111.1:0-38619 GCA_045532575.1 Eubacteriales bacterium
TGTCGGGTATGACGGGTACGGCGCTGACCGAGGACAACGAGTTCCGTGAGATCTATGCGCTTGACGTGGTGGAGGTCCCCACCAATCGCCCGATGAAGTCGGAGGCCAAGCGGTCTTAGGAAGACAATACTCAGGGACAACTCCTTGGCTCACAGGACGACATGGCTACGATCCGACTTTGTCGGGTATGACGGGTACGGCGCTGACCGAGGACAACGAGTTCCGTGAGATCTATGCGCTTGACGTGGTGGAGGTCCCCACCAATCGCCCGATGATCCGCCGCGACCACAACGACGAGGTCTACATCAACGAGAAGGCGAAATACCGCGCCATCGTGCGGCAGATCGCCGCCTGCCACGAGAAGGGACAGCCCGTGCTTGTCGGTACCGTCTCGATCGAGCGATCGGAGTTCTTGTCCGCCCTCCTCGACCGCAACGGGATCAAGCATACCGTCCTCAACGCCAAGCATCACGAGCGCGAGGCCGAGATCGTGGCGCAGGCCGGTAAGCTTGGCGCCGTTACCATCTCGACCAATATGGCGGGGCGCGGTACCGACATCATGCTGGGCGGTAACCCCGAATATTTAGCGCGTACCGCCATGCGCCGCGAGGACTTCCCCGAGGAGCTGATCGCCGCGGCAACAGGCACAGCGCCCACCGAGGACGAGGAGATCCTGGCGGCACGGGCAAGATACCGTGAGCTTTACGAAAAATACAAGGAGGAGATCCGCCCCGAGGCCGAAAAAGTCAGAGAGGCGGGCGGCCTCTTTATCCTCGGCACCGAGCGGCACGAGAGCCGCCGCATCGACAACCAGCTCCGTGGGCGCAGCGGGCGCCAGGGCGACCCCGGCGAATCGCGCTTCTTCTTGTCGCTTGAGGACGAGCTGATGCGCCTCTTCGGCACGCGGGTCGAGTTCATTGCCAATACCGTCGTCCGCCTTGGGATGGACGAGGATACGCCGATCTCGGCGCGCATCCTTTCGAACACCATCGAGCGCGCACAAAAGAGCATCGAGGGCCACAACTTCGCGCGCCGCAAGAATGTCCTGACCTACGATGACGTCATGAACCAGCAACGCCATCTCATCTACAAGCAGCGCGGCGAGGTGCTTGACGGCGCCGACCTTTCAAAGACCCTTTCCGATATGATCGAGAGCTCGATCGAGGATGCGGTGGCCACCGCCCTTTCCGCGCAGGATAAGACTGCCTGGGATCTTGACGGGCTGCGCCAGCGCTTCTTAGGTCTTTTGACGACTCCCGACTCCTTCCGCTACGAGGGGGATATCCCCGAGGCCGAGGAGATCGAGGAGGAGCTCCTTACGCGCGCCCGTGCGCTCTACCGTGAAAAGGAGGAGCTGTTTGGCACCGAGACCCTGCGCGAGGTCGAGCGTGTGATCCTGCTCCGCAACGTTGACACGCTGTGGATGGAGCACCTCGAGGCGATGGAGGAGCTGAAGGGCTCGGTCGGCCTCAACGCCTACGCCCAGAGGAATCCCGTCAACGAGTTCCGCATCGTCGGTAACGATATGTTTGCCGAGATGATCGACGATATCCGTGACCGCACGGTCCGCACGCTGCTTTCGGCAAGGCCGAAGGAGCAGCCGATCGTACGGCGCGAGGTAGCGCGCCAGCTGACCGAGGGCTTTGAAGGAGGGCGCATGCCGAAGAAGGCGGCCCCGTCCGCCGCCAAAGCGCAAAAGGTCGGGCGCAACGACCCCTGCCCCTGCGGCAGCGGAAAGAAATACAAGAAATGCTGCGGTGCCGCCTCCGGCAACGAAGGCTGACGGAGACCTCCTATGGGCTTTGGTATCCTCTTTTTCGGTTATCTCATCGGGGCAAACACTCTGGTCTATCCGGGCTTTACCAAGGTTTTTGCGTATCTTGTGATGCTTCTTGCGATGACAAAGCTTTCCCCCTATAACCGATCACTCACCTCGGCGTATTACACGCTGATCCCGACCTCCGTCCTTGGCGTTGCCTATCTTTTCCTCGAGATCTCCTCACTCTTTTCGTTGCTTTCCGCGGAGATAAGCACGCTTCTCTTCCGGCTTTGTCCCCTCTTCTGCTCGATCCTTGAGCTGGTCTTTCTTTTCCTGCTTTTGCGCGGTCTTGAGGCCTTAGCCCGGGAGACCGCCGTCAAAAAGCTCGAGGTCGAGGCCTTCCGCAATCGCATTTTTACCGTTGTGTATTATCTTCTCTTCATCGCCGGGCAATTCAACTACGGCGAAAGCAGTGCCAAATTCCTGATCCGCTATAACATCGTGATCCTTCTTGTCGGGCTCGTCCTCATCGTACTGAATGCGAAGCTATTCTTCTCGTATTACATGTGGATCTGCCTGCCGGAGGATGTGGAGATGACACGCAAGACCTCGCGCATCCCCTTCCTTGACCGCCTGTATCGACGGGCCGACGAGCGAGAGGAGCGCCGCCTTGCCGAGCGGCTGGCCGCCGATGCCGAGTATAAGCGGCAAAAGGCGGAAAGGAAACGGAAGAAAGGAGGAAAAAAGAAATGAGATCTGCCGCACGGATCTTCCCCGCCGGTCTTCTTTTGACGGCGATGTGGTTCCTGTTTAATCCCAACATCTCTATCCTCGACCCTCTGCCCGACTGCATTGGCTACCTGCTGATCATGTACGCCCTGCGGCACGTCACCACCTTCGTGCCGTATATGCGTGAGGCATCCGACGGCTTTCGCAAGCTGTTTTACGCCAACTTCATCAAGATCCCTGCCTTTTTCATCGTTCTGACACTGTCGAGTGAGCGTGTCACGGTGACACTCTTCTCGTTTTCCTTTGCGATCGTTGAGCTGCTCTTTGCGATCCCCGCCTTCCGCAATCTTTTTGAAGGGCTCTTTTATCTCGGGGAGCGCTTTGGATGCACCTCGACCATCCGCCGCAAGGCAACCATGATCACCCCCGAGGCCTTGCGGGTACTGACCTATGTATTCCTTTCGGTGAAGGCGGCCCTGTCGGCACTTCCCGACCTTGCCTTCCTCCCCTCCTATGACCCCCTGACCGGCAAGGGCTTTACCGTATCGACCACACAGTATCTTGTGATCCTTACGATCGCCTTTCTGCTCGCCTTTGCCATGGGGATCGTTTGGATCTCGTACATCCGCCCCTATCTCAAGGCAGTGGCCGAGGATCACGCCGTCAAGGGCCTTTCCCCCGCGATCGGCGGCGATCTTCCCCTGCGGGAGAGCCGCCGCCTGCGCCTGTCGCTCCCCTATTTCCTGTTTGCGGCCGCCATTTGCCTTTCGGTCGATCTGGTGTTCGACAACGTTCTGGTGCCGCCAGATTATCTCGGTGCCGCGCTCTTCCTCGCTCTTGCACTTCTCCTTTTCCTTACAGAGGAGAGGAAAAATTACCTCCCCCTTGCGCTGTCGGGCGCTCACCTTGCGGCAACGGTCCTCTTTGCCGTCTTCCGCGCTCGCTTCTTTGAAGATTATGCCATCACCTCGCTGACCTACAACCAAAACGCCGATCGGGCGTATCTGCCGGTGCTCCTGTGTGCCTGCCTCTCTGAGGTGCTTTTTGCGGCCAATGTGCTTGTCCTTGGGCGTGAGCTCGTCGCCTTCCGCCACAAGAACACACAGAAGCTCCCCGATGCCACGACCTACGAGGGGCGTCTGCTCGCCGCCGAGGAGCGCGAGGAGGCACGGCAAAACCGCGTGTGTGCGATCCTTGCGATCGCCTCTGCCCTGACTTCGGCTGTGGAGGTCTTTCTGGCACGCTACAACGAGCCCGTGCAGATGCAGCCGGGGTACGGCAATGCCGCCTTCTATATTCCGGTATTTGCCGGCTTCTGGATCCTACCCCTTCTTCTCTCGGTAGCGCTTAGCGTGGATGCGGTCTATCTCGCCTCCCTCCGCACCAAGAAGCTGTGGAGAGAAAACGAGGCCGAGATCCCCGAGGATCTGAGAAACGGACTTTGATATCAGTTGCGATTTGACCTGCTTTTGAAAGGAGCTTTTCTATGGAAACGAGACAATTCGGCCGTCTTCCCGACGGAACCGAGGTAACACAGTACGTATTGAAGACCGCCGAGGCCGAGGTGCGCATCTTGAACTTTGGCGGCATCATCACCGACTATATCGTACGGGGGCGCAACATCGTGTGCGGCTTTGATCGGATCGAGGACTATCTCGAGGATACCTCCTACCAGGGGGCGCTCATCGGGCGCTTTGCCAACCGCATCAAGGGGGCAGAGTTCACGCTCGGCGGCACGACCTACCACATCGGCGCGAACGAGGGCAGGAACAGCCTGCACGGCGGCGTTTGCGGCTTTAACCGCCGCATGTACGAGGTGACAAAAGCGAGTGAGACCCGGCTGATCCTCTCCCGTACCAGCCCCGACGGCGAGGAGGGCTATCCCGGCAACCTCAGTCTGAAGGTGACCTACGCGCTGGACGGTGCCGCGCTCAGCCTTCACTACACCGCGACCTCGGATGCCGATACGCCGCTCAGCCTGACCAATCATGCCTATTTTAACCTCGATGGCATTGGCGGCTCGATCCTCGACCACGTCATCACCATCCACGCCGACCGCTATACCGCGGTCGATGATGAGCTGATCCCGACGGGCGAGCGCCTCCCCGTCGCCGGCACCGACTACGACCTGCGCACACCGAAGCGGATCGGGGACAAGGAGGGCGGCTTTGACACCAACTTCGTCCTTGCCAAGATCGCGAATGCCGCGCATCCTCTGCCGGCGGCCACCGTCAAGTGTGCCGACATGGCGCTGACGGTCTACACCACCTGCCCCTGCATCCAGCTGTACACCGGCTGTGTTCTCGAGGGGACACCCGATTTCCGCGGTGGCGTCAAGAAGGCAAAATACACCGCCTACTGCCTTGAAACGCAGTTTGAGCCCGATGCCCCGAATCGCGGCGAGGGCATTCTGCGCGCCGGCGAGGTCTACGATCATACGACCGTCTTCTTCCCTGAATGGATCGGCTAAAAACAAAAAAGAGGCATACGCCTCTTTTTTGTTTTCCCATGATCAAAGAATGTAGACGAGGATGCCGGCAGCAGCGCCGAGCACCATCAAAGCGGCGAGGGAAAGCGCCATGATACGAATGAACCTCTGATTTTTGGAATTCATTGTTTATCCTCTCTGCGGCGTGGCCGCGGCTTTCATTATATACCTTGAAATGTTGACCGTGCCGGCGTTTTGCGGCAGGTCGAGCGTGCGCAAGAGGGTAGACAGCCCCCGCGCTACCGTGCTTTCGGGATCAAGGAGGCGCCCGGTATCCACGCCTGTGACCCCGCTGATCATCTTATCAATACCGTCAAGGAGCGAGCCGCCGCCCGAAAGCAGGATCCCCGTGTCAAAGACCTCCTGCACACAGTCGGTCGGGATCTTGGTGATGGCGTGGCAGATCCCCTCGATGAGAGCGGCCATCGGCTCCTCGAGAGCGGCGAACATCTCCTCGGAGGAGAGACGCACGGTACAGTAATCGCCGTTGGTGGCATCCCTGCCGCGCACGTCGATGCACTTCTTTTCATTCCCCACCCACACCGTGCCGATGCGGATCTTGATCTGCTCGGCGGTCTCGAGGGAGATCTTGACCTTATGCTTTTTGAGAAGATAGTCGGCGATGGCGCGATCGAAATCCTCGCCCGCCGCAGGAAAGGTCTTTTTGTAGAAGATGCGGCCGTGACAGATCGTCAGAATATTGGTGCGGACGGCACCGATGTCCACGACCATGGCGCTACGGGCAAGATCAACATCGTTGCCCGCCAGGGCGGCCAGCGGCGAATAGACGAGATAGACCTCGTCCGCCCCTGCCTGGACGGCCATTTCGGCCAGAGCGCCCTCCTCAACATCGCCGAAGCTGCACGGGATACTGAGAAATACACGGCGGGGGCCCTTCCCCACACCGAAGCGGGACAGGGCATGAGCAATAGCGGCACGGGTATACTCCGGGGTCACGATCCCCTCTCTGAAAATGCGGCGGAGGACGACCTCCCCGCCTCCATCGGCCGCGTATCGGTCGGCACTCTCTCCGATTCCCAGGAAGGAACCGTCCTCGCGGCGCAACGCCACGAGCGAGTTCTCATTGAGAATACGCTCGTCGGCGCCGTTGCTGACAGCGATCTTGGCGTACCCAAGATCGATTCCTATTCCTTGTTGCATGTCGGCTCCTCGAAAAAAGTTGCAAGTAAATTTATTATACACGATGTCCTGTACTTTTGCAAGCAAAAGTTTAGGACCGGGGCTCTTTTATTTTTCTGCCTGCGCTGTGTCCCCTACCGTCAATAGCCCGGCAAGGCGCTCTTTTAGCCCGGTATACCGGAGAAAATGGCGGTTATTCTCCACCATCGCACGCAACATATCCACACGCCCCACAAGGATGACGCGCAGGCGCGCCCGTGTGACGGCGGTATAGAGCAGGTTGCGCGTGCGGAGCATCGGAGGGCAGGAATACAGCGGAAGGATCACGGTGCCGTATTCACTCCCCTGGCTTTTATGGACGGTAATGGCGTAGGCGTGCTCCAACTCCTCGTACATCGTTCTGTCATAACGGGCCAGCCGGGCGCCGTCATAGCGCACCGAAAGATAGTCGCCCCCCTCGCTGATCCGCTCGATAACACCGATATCGCCGTTGAAGACCCCCTCGGCACCGCCGGGATTCTCAAGCCACTCGATGCCGTAGTTGTTGCGCGTTTGCATCACGCGATCGCCCTCACGAAGGATGCGGTCACGGAAGGGGACCTCGCGCTTCCCCTCTCCCCTCGGGTTGAGTGCCCCTTGAAGGAGGATATTGAGAGCCTCGGTGCCGTTGCCGCCCTTGCGCGAGGGGGTGATGACCTGCGTTTGCTCAAGCACGCTTGTCCCATAGGCACGCGGCAGGCGGCGCGAAAGAAGATCGACAACGGTCGGTGCGATCTCCTCCTCGCGCCGTGGGAGGAAAAAGAAATCGTTGTTCTTGACCGTAAGGTCCGGCATCGTGCCGAGATTGATCTTATGGGCGTTGGTAACGATGAGACTGCTCTCGGACTGACGGAAGATCTCATCAAGGCGGACGGTATTCAGCTGTCCCGAGGAAAGAAGATCGGCAAACACGTTCCCGGGGCCGACCGAGGGCAACTGATCGGCATCCCCGACAAACACCATGCGGGCCCCGCGCTTTTGCGCCGCGATGAGCGCCTCGGCGAGCGGAAGATCCAGCATCGAGGATTCGTCAAGAATGACAACATCCTCGTCAAGAGGGTTGTTGCGGTCACGGCCGAAGGTGGGGACCATCCCCTCACTGCGGACGGTCTCAAGAAGACGGTGCACCGTCTTGGCCTCGGCCGAGGTGGCCTCACTCATCCGCTTGGCGGCACGCCCCGTCGGTGCGGCCAGGGCCACTCGGAAGCCAAGACTGCCGAAAATGTTCAAAAGCCCCTTGATGATGGTGGTCTTCCCTGTACCGGGACCGCCCGTGACCAAAAGGACACCCGAGCGGAGCGCCTCCGAGAGCGCGTGCCGCTGCATTGGGGCATAGGTTATAGCCGATTCAAGCTCCGAGCGATCAACGAGGCGGTCGATATCCCGATGATCAAGGACGGGGGCGGCCCTGTCGATCTCAAGCAGGCGGCGCGCCAGGATGCGCTCGGCATCGTAGAGATCGGCGCTGTACACGTAGTCCGTGTCGCCAAGGCGCTCGGTCACAAAAAGACGGCGCCCGGCACCGACAGCCAGTGCCTCGGCGATCAGGGAGGGCTCGACCGAAAGCTGCGCGGCGGCAGCCTCGATCAGCTTGTCCCTCGGGACACAGCAATGGCCGTTCGCCGTAGCGTTATAGTGCAGAAGGTAGGAGATCCCCGCTAAGAGGCGCTCCTCGGCCTCGGGGCGGACACCGAGCGTGGCCGCAAGTGCATCGGCGCGCTCAAACCCGATGCCGTAGACCTCATGGCAGAGGCGGTAGGGGTTCTTGCGGATATTCTCGACAGCGCCCGTGCCCCACAGCTTGTAGATGCGTGTGATCACGGTACTGCCGAAGACGTCATGGCAGAAGATCATCAGATCACGGATCCCCGCCTGCTCGCAGAAGGAATCGTGAATCTCCTTGGCGCGTTTTTTGGAAATGCCGGGGATATCCGAAAGCCAATCGGGGTGATTCTCGATGACGTCAAAGGTATCCTCGCCATAGCGCTCAACGATCTTGATCGCCGTCGCCGCGCCGACACCGCGCACGGTGCGCGAGGAAAGGTATTTGAGAATGGCGGCGGCACCGGTCGGCAGCTTTTTCTCATAGCTTTCCACAAGGAACTGCTTTCCGTACTCAGCGTGCCGCGTCCAGGCCCCCGTTAGGCTGGCCTCCTCCCCCTCGGAGAGGTAGGGCATGCTACCGACGGCCACAACACGCTCGCCCCCCTCGGTCAGGAGCTCGATCACGGTGTAATCGGTCCGTTCACTCCGATAGATCACGCCCTCGACACTCCCCGAAAGCGTCAGCGTCTCCCCGGGGAGGAACGGTTCTTCTTTTTTCACGGCAAAACTCCTCGTAAGAGAGATACAGATCCGCCGGAAGCTCCGAAAGCTCCTCAAGGACCTCGGGCCGCAGAGGGCAGTCGATCAGGAGCACAGGGGGTGCATCACCGCGCTGTGATGCTTCCGGGGTCAGGATCCTCAGGGCTTCCTCGATCTCGCTTTCGCAAAAACCGAGACGGACATGGATCCCCTCGGAGATCCGAGGGGAGAGGGATTCATCCCAAAGGGAAAAACGGCAGAGCCACGCATAGATCCCATACACGCCAAAGGCGGAAAGGATCAGAAGTAAGAGTTCAAGGAACATAATACGCCTCCCGATGTTCAGCCTATGCGGGAGGCGTATTCAGTGTCACAGAAGAGCCGCAAGCTCCTCCTTGATATCGGTCCTTTCCCAAGGCGCATCCAGATCCTCGCGCCCCATATGACCGTACGCCGCAAAGCCGGCATAGATCGGGCGGCGCAGGCCGAAGCGCTCGATGATCGCGGCAGGGCGCAGATCCACGAGCTCGGTAAGGCGCCGGGTGATCACCGACTCCTCGATGCGAGCGGTGCCGAAGGTCTCGACCATCACCGACACCGGACGGGCAACGCCGATCGCATAGGCGATCTGCACCTCGCACCGCTCGGCAAGGCCGGCCGCCACCACGTTCTTGGCGAGATAGCGCGCGGCGTAGGAGGCACTGCGGTCCACCTTGGTCGGGTCCTTCCCCGAGAAGGCGCCGCCGCCGTGGCGCGAATAGCCGCCGTAGGTATCAACGATGATCTTACGCCCGGTAAGACCGGTGTCGCCCGTCGGGCCGCCGACAACAAAGCGCCCGGTCGGATTGACATAGATCTTGGTGGCAGGATCAAGAAGATCCTCGGGAATGATGGGGGTGATGACCTCACGGATGATATCCTCACGCATGGTCGCCATATCCACATCGGGATCGTGCTGGGAGGAGATAACGACGGTATCAACACGCAGGGGCTTGTCCCCCTCGTATTCGACCGTCACCTGCGTCTTGCCGTCGGGGCGCAGATAGGAGAGCGTGCCGGCGCGGCGCACCTCGGTAAGGCGACGGGCAAGGCGGTGCGAAAGAGAGATGGGGAGCGGCATCAGCTCAGGCGTTTCACGGCAGGCGTAGCCAAACATCAGCCCCTGGTCGCCGGCGCCGATGTTGAGGCCGTCCGTCATCTCGCCCTCCTTATCCTCGGCACAGCGATCAACGCCCATGGCAATATCGGGCGACTGCTCATGGATCGAGGAAAGGACGGCGCAGGTATTGCCGTCAAACCCGTAATCGCCGCGATCGTAGCCGATCTCGGTCACGGTCTTGCGCACAACGGCGGGGATATCAACGTACGCACGCGTGGTGATCTCACCCATAACGGTGACGATACCGGTCGTAGCAAAGGTCTCACAGGCAACACGCGACTCGGGATCCTGACGCAGCATCTCATCAAGGATCGCATCCGAGATCATGTCGCACATTTTATCGGGATGCCCCTCGGTCACCGATTCGGAGGTAAAAAGTCTTTTGTTCATACAGCTTCCTTTTTGTCTTATCAAAAAGATCGGGGCACAGGCCGTGTCCCGATCCTTGGCTCTCATCTATCGGGATTTAGCACCTTGAATCAACAGGTTGCCGGGCTTCACAGGGCCAGTCCCTCCGCCACTCTTGATAAGATAACATATTTATTTGTGAAATAAGTATATCACATCGCAAAGAGATTTGCAATAGGGTTTTCAAAAAATCATTCGTAGCGGAGCACATTCATAGCGGCCGCCATATCGGCCGCCCCGAAGACCGAGGAGCCTGCGACAAGGACATCCGAGCCGGCATCCCGCGCGGCCTTGGCGGTCTTTGGGTTGATGCCGCCATCCACCTCAAGGAAGGTGGTGAGCCCCTGCGCCGCGATCTCCTCCTTGAGGCGCGTGACCTTGGCAAGGCACGCGGGGATCATAGACTGACCGCCAAAGCCGGGCTCCACCGTCATCACAAGGACGAAATCGCAGAGCGGGAGCAGCGAGACGATCGCCTCGGGAGGTGTCGCCGGCTTGATCGAAAGCCCGGCGAGCTTCCCCGCATCGCGGATCATGCGGAGGGCTGCGGCGGGATCGGCGGTGGCCTCATAATGGATGGTGACCCAATCGGCGCCCGCCTCGATAAACTGCGGGATATAGCGCTCGGGGCGGTCAATCATCAGATGGACGTCAAAGGGGAGCTTGGTGTAGGGGCGGAGGGCTGCGATCACCGAATAGCCGAAGCTGAGATTGGGCACGAAGAGACCGTCCATCACGTCAAGATGGACGGCATCGGCACCGGCCTTGTCAATGGCTTTCACGGCATCGCCCATATGGGCAAAATCGCAGGCGAGGATCGAGGGGGCAATACGGATCATAGGTCTTTACCCTTTCATTTTTTTCTTGGTGAGGATAACACCGAATACGGGGTTTTCCATAAGATGATACTGTAGATTCCGCACGCCGCGTGCACCACGGCGAAAAAAGAGAGGACGTGGGACAGGACGGTGCATGCGCGTGCGTTTGGGGGCGGCAACGCCCCCCTTTTTATTCCTTGGGAACGATAAGGCAAACGGCGTGCGCGGCGATCGCTTCTCCGCTCCCCGTAAAGCCGAGCCCCTCCTCGGTGGTGGCCTTGACATTGACGGCATCGGGAGCGGTCGCCAGGAGCGCGGCGATCGTATCACGCATCAGGGGAATATAGGAGGCAAGCCTCGGGCGCTGAGCGATGACGGTGGCATCGATATTCCCGATGGCGTAGCCACGGCCGTCAAGGAGAGAAAAGACATGGCGGACAAGCTCCTTGCTGTCGATCCCGCGATAGGCGTCATCCGTATCCGGAAAATGGCGGCCGATATCGCCTTCCCCGAGGGCACCGAGGATGGCATCCATCACGGCGTGAAGGAGAACATCGGCATCCGAATGACCGAGGAGGCCAAGGTGGTAGGGGATCTCAATACCGCCGAGGACGAGAGGGCGCTCGGGAGTCAGACGATGCACGTCATAGCCGTGGCCGATGCGATACGGTATCATTTTTTGCCCTCCTTCTCCTCTTCCCTGCGGGCAAGGATGGCCTCGGCAACGGCGAGGTCCTCATGCCGCGTGATCTTGATGGCGGCACTCGGCCCGTCCACCATGCGGATGCGCTGACCGAGCGATTCGATCAGCATATTGTCGTCGGTCACGGTGGCCCCCCATTTCATGGCTGAGGTGGCGGCCGCGATATACATGGGATAAGCAAAGACCTGGGGCGTGGCGGCAAGCCAGAGCTCGCTGCGATCCTCGGTGCCGAGGATATAGCCCTTTTTGTCAACGCGCTTCACGGTATCCGAGGCAGGAACGCCGAGGGAGGCGGCCTTATCGCTGTACGCGGCCAAAACGGCCGCCGAGATGTCCTCCGGGGTGACAAGGCACCGGGCGGCATCGTGGATGGCGATAAAGCGCGTGCCCTCCGATACGCGACGGGCTCCCCGATAAGCCGACTGCTGTCGGGTCTTCCCTCCGCTGACGATGGCGCGCACCTTCTTTACCTTGGCCCCTCGCAAAAGCTCAGCCGTCTTTTCCCCCTCGCCACGGCGGACGACAACCACGATCTCATCGATATGGGGGGAGGCCTCAAAGGCCAGAACAGCATGCTCAAGCACCGTCTTACCTCCAAGAGTCATCCACTGCTTGGCAACACCGCCGGTATCGCCCATGCGGAGGCCACTCCCCCCGGCGAGAATGACGGCAGAGGTATGCGGACGGCCGTGCAGAGTGACGGCACGGACAAGCCGGGAAAGACAACGGGTCAATTTCATTTTCTGTGGTACACGTAATGCGCGGTCATGGTGCGCACACGCCCTCCTTCCTCAAGATTCGGAGCGGTCAGGATCACGCCGTCTCCCGACATCAGATGGCTGATATCAAGCTCGGCGACATTGGCACGGAGCAGGATCTCCCCCGAGGAAAAGACGAGGAGCTCGTCCCCCTTGACCGAGAGATTGCCGCCGCGGCCGATCACGTCATCGTTCTCTCCGTTGCGCTCGGTCACGTAACGGATCACGAGGCCGTGGAGCTCAAGCGCACGGCGCGTGCGATAGGCGCGGCTCTTGGTATTTTCCTTAAGGCCGAGGAGCTTGCGAAGTGACATACGGCTTTCCTCCCTGGTAGTTACAGTATAAGTATAGCACAGATCGCGCGAAAGTGAAAGAGGGGGGCGGCATTTTTTAGAAAAAAGCTCCGCCCCGCGCCTTTTACGGTAAATGCGAAAATTTTTTCTCTTTTTTGAAAATTCACTTGACATTTTACGAGGAATGGAGTAAAATGGAGGAGAAGTGGAGTATTGTGGTGCCAAGTGGTGGCACAATGCACCCAAAATGATCAAAAAGGAGGTTCTCACGAGAGATGCACGGCTTTTACGGCACCTTCCTGCATTCGCTGGATCCCAAGAATCGCGTTTTCGTCCCTGCCAAGCTGCGCTCGGAGCTCGGGGAATCCTTCTACATCACGCGCAAGCTGACGAAGAAGGCGCTGGCGGTCTACCCTGCCGCCGCGTGGGAAAAGCTTGAGATGAGACTCAATGAGCTTCCCGACTCCGAGGTCGGGGACATCAAAATGTTCCTCTTCTCCCACTCGGTCTGCGCCGTCCCCGATTCGCAGGGGCGCATCCTGCTCCCCCCGGATCTTACCGATTATGCAGGCATTGACCGTGAGCTGGCGATCGTTGGCGTTGGCGATCACGTACTGATCTACGCCGCCGATGTCTGGCAGGAGGAGGAGGCCGCTCAGGCCGCCAACCTCGAGGCCATGCGCCTCAAGATGCGCGAGATCGGGCTGTGATCATGGAAACAGGCTTTCATCACGTATCCGTCCTCCTTGACGAGGCGACCGATGCCCTTGACATCCGCCCGGGATACACCTATGCGGATCTGACAACGGGCGGCGGCGGACATTCCTACCGCATTGCCGAGCGCTTGGGCGAGGGGGGACGGCTTCTCTGCTTCGACCGTGATGCCGAGGCCTTAGCGGCGGCGCGGAAGCGACTCGAAAAATTCGGTGACAGGATCACCTTTATTCACGAGAACTTTGAAAACATCGGTCGCGTCCTTCGCGAGCTTTCGATCGACAATTTCGGCGGTGCTGTGGCCGACCTCGGCTGCTCGAGCCATCAGTTTGACACCCCCGAGCGCGGCTTTGCGTATCAGTACGATGCGCCGCTTGACATGCGCATGGACACAGAGGTGCCCTTAACGGCCGCCCACGTGGTCAACACCTACTCCGAGGAGGCACTCCTCCGCATTATCCGCGAGTACGGCGAGGAGCGCTTTGCCGCCAAGATCGCAAGGCGCATCGTCACAGCGCGCGAGGCGGCGCCGATCGAGACCACCTTTCAGCTCTCCGACCTTATCAAGGCGGCGATCCCCCCGGCGGCACGTGCCGACGGTCCGCATCCCGCCAAGCGTACCTTCCAGGCCATCCGCATCGAGGTCAACCGTGAGCTTGATGCCATTGCCCCGGCCATCGAGGCCGTTATCGATGCTCTCGTCCCCGGCGGACGCATCAGCATCATTTCCTTCCATTCTCTCGAGGATCGCGCCGTCAAGAACGCCTATGCGGCGGCGGCCGTGGGCTGCACCTGCCCCCGTGACTTCCCTGTTTGCGTATGCGGCAAACGCCCGAAGATCGAGATCCTGACAAAAAAACCGATCCTGCCCTCCGAGACCGAGCTCCTCGACAATCCGCGTGCCAGGAGCGCCAAGCTGCGAGTGGCAATAAAGCTATAAAGGAGTTATAGTATGAGATCCACGGTCCAATCCGAAAATCCCCTGTATGAAAAGCTGTATCACCGTTTTTCCTGCGACGGTAAGACCGTAGGAGAGGTGATGCTCTGCCGTGCCAGAGCCGCCTCGGGCGGTGTCGGCGGTCACGAGCGCTGTGAGCTGCGTGATATCACAGCGGAGCGCTGCATTACCCGCGCCAATCTCCTGCCCCGCGAGGGCACGGGCACCGCGGCGATCGCACGTCCCTTTTGCCGTCCTCTGGCGCTTCTCTGCAAGAGCCCCTGCGCGCTGATCGCGCTCTTCCTTTCCGTCTTTATCCTCTCCTACCTCCTGGTGTCCGGCATCCGCCACAATACCCCGGCAGTGGGCGAGCCCTTCCTCGCCGCCGAGGACGGTGCCGCCGTCATCTATCAGCAGGAGGCCGAGGAGGGCCCTGCCCGCTGACGGCGCCTCATATTTTAAGGCACATCCGAATAAAAATAGCGATAGACATACGTCTGTCGCTTTTTTCTTTTTCAAGGAGGCCCTATGAAGCCATCGTCTCTTCCCCCGTCCGACCGGCGCTCTGCCCTGATCACCGCGCGCCGCGCAACGGCTGCCCTGCTTGCCTTTCTCACCGTCTTTCTCTTTCTTGGGGTGCGGATCTTTGTTCTCCAGGTCTTTGGCTATGCGGAATACCAGGAGCGTGTGATGGAGGAGATCACCGTCTCCTCCTCGATGCGCGCCGAGCGCGGTACGGTCTACGATACAAACGGAGCCGTGCTGGCAACGAGCAAAACGGTATACCGCATCTACATCAGCCCAAAGAATATCGCCTCCGTAGCCAAAAGGACGGGAGAGGCGGTCGGGGCACGCATTGCCGACGGACTTTCGGCGATCCTCGGGGTCTCCCGGGAGACCATCCTCAAGAAGACCGAGAAGACACGCTTCCTTGACGAAACCGTCCTGCGAGGTGCCAATGCCGAAACAGCGGCGCGCGTCCTCAGCTTTGTGGCCGAGGAGGAGCTGTACGGCCTTGTAGCGACCGAGGCCTCCACAACGCGCCGGTACCCCTCGGGAACGCTTCTTTCGCACGTTCTCGGCTTTGTGGGGAGCGACGGGCAGGGGCTCTTCGGCCTTGAATACTATTACGACGACGATCTCAGGGGGATCGACGGGGCCTACCTTTCGGCGGTGGACGCACACGGGAACGACAAAAGCTACGGCTACACGACCTACCGTGAGCCGACCAACGGACTCTCACTCGTCACGACGGTCGATTCCTACATTCAGCGCTCGCTCGAGGCATCTCTTGCCGAGATCGTCGAGGAATTTGACGTGCGTGACAGGGCCACCGGGATCGTCATGAATGTGAACACCGGGGCGATCCTCGCAATGGCCACGGCCCCCTCCTTTGATCTGAATTCCCCCTACGAGCTGGATCCGCTCTCTGCCGAGCTTCTGGCCTCCTCCGGCCTTACGGAGGGGAGCGAGGACTACAAGAAGAAAAAGAACGAGCTTTTGCTGAGCATGTGGCAGAATAAGCCGGTGAGCGCGCTCTATGAGCCGGGCTCGACCTTCAAGATCGTGACCTCCGCCATGGCGCTCGATCTCGGGGTCACGACCCCCACCGATGCCTCCTTCTTTTGTGGGGGTAGCTATTCCCCCGTCAAGGGAGTGAACATCTCCTGCTGGCGCAAGATCGGGCACGGGCGCGGCTTCACCTATGCCCACGGTCTCCAGCAATCCTGTAACTGTGCGATGATGCAGGTGGTCTCCCGTATCGGGAGCGAGCGCTTTTATGAGTATTTTACCGCCTTCGGCCTGCGCGAGAAGACGGGGATCGACCTACCGAGCGAGGCCGGCTCGATCTTCCACACTGCGAAAGGGCTCGGGACGGTGGAGCTGGCTACCTCCTCCTTCGGTCAGCGCTTCAAGGTCACGCCCCTCCAGGAGCTGACAGCGATCGCCGCTGTAGCCAACGGAGGCTATCTTGTCACACCCCATCTCATTGAACGGCTGGTGGATGAGACCGGGCAAACGGTGTATGAGCACGAAACAAGGGTCGTGCGGCAGGCCGTCTCGACCGAGGCCGCCAACAGCGTCTGTGCCATGCTGGAGGAGGGCGTTTCGGGCACCGGAGCCTCGCGCAATGCGTACGCCGCCGGCTTCCGCATCGCGGCCAAGACGGGAACGAGCGAAAAGCTCGACAAGGCCGATGCAAGCGGGAACTATTCGCTCCGCATCGGATCTTGTGTGGGCTTTGCCCCCTACGACGATCCCGAGATCGCCATGATCATTGTGGTGGATGAGCCGACAACGGCACACTTCGGTGCGACGGTCGCCGCGCCGTACATCTCGCGTATGATGAGCGTAACGCTCCCCTACCTTGGGTACGAGGCGGTCTACAAGGAAAAGGAAGAGGAGCTTGTCGAGATCCCCATCGGGAGCTATGTGGGAATGACGGTCAAGGAAGCCGCGGCCGAGCTCAAGAAGCTGGGAATGACGGCCGTCATCAAGGGCGGCACAGAGACCGACACGGTCATTTCCCAAATGCCCTCGGCCGGGAGCCTGCTCAGCCGGGCACACGGCCGCGTTCTCCTGTATACCGGGAAGGACGAGGGCGAGAGCGCCGTCGTCCCCGAGCTCGTGGGGCTCGGGATGGAGGAGGCGGTCAAGCGCCTGCTCGATGCCGGGCTGAACATCCGCCTCTCTGGCACCGTGAATACCCCCGAGGGAGCCACCGCATACCCAAAGGCCGCCCGACAATCGGTCCCGGCAGGAACTGCGGTCCCGATGGGAACTGCTGTCACGGTGGAATTTCTCTATGACGATACGGAATAATAAGAAAGGGAAAAGACCTATGAAGCTATCTGCCCTCCTCCTTGAAGGAGAATACAAAAGCCGTTATTCCCCCGAGGCGATCGAGATCACGCGGATCGTTTCGGATACGCGGGCCCTTACGCCCGACTGCCTTTTCATCTGCCTGCGCGGCTCACGCATCGACACACACACGATGATTGAGCGCATCGCCGCAGCGGGGGTCGCCGCCGTCCTTGCCGAGCAGGATGCCCCCCTCCCCGAGGAGGTCGAGGTTCCCGTCTTCTTCGTTCCGAGCACGCGGCGCGCGCTGGCCTTTGCCTTCAGCCGCTTTTACGGATGCCCCGAGCGCGAGCTGACGATGATCGGGGTGACGGGCACCAACGGAAAAACGTCGACAGCGACCATCCTTGCCGCTCTTCTTAAGGGGGCCGGCTATTCTACGGGGCTCATCGGAACGGCTGAGTGTGTATACAACGGGAAGGTCTACACCCTCCCCGAGGGGCACGGGGCGGACACGCGCCTGCGGACGATGACGACTCCCGATCCCGATATCCTGTACCCCATCCTGCGGAAAATGCGGGATGAGGGCGTGACACACGTGGTCATGGAGGTCTCCTCGCATTCCCTGGCGCTTGCCAAGGTGAGCCCTATCCGCTATACGCTTGGTATTTTTACCAATCTCACCCCCGAGCACATGGACTTCCACGGTACGATGGAAAGCTACCTCGAGGCGAAGGCCGCGCTCTTTTCGCAATGCGAGACGGGCATCTTCAATGCGGACAGCGAATACACGGCGCCCCTCGTGGCGCGCTCGACCTGTCGAGTCAGGACGGTGGGGGTAGCCTATGCGGCCGATGTGCGCGCCACCGATATCAAGCTCTTAGGGGCCAAGGGGATCTCCTACTGCTATGCAACGCCCGGGATGCGCCTGCGCATCCGCACCTCCCTGCCCGGTAGCTTTTCGGTCTACAATTCGCTTTTGGCGCTGACGGCGGCGCTTGAGCTCTCGGTGCCGCCGCTGATGGCGGCGGAGACCCTTGTACGCCCGATCGGCGTGCCGGGGCGCCTTGAGCGCGTGGAGCTTGGCTTTGACCCCGGCTTTTGCGTATTCATCGATTATGCGCATACCGAGGCGGCGCTCCGCACTCTGCTCACCACGGTGCGCGGCTTTTGCGGCGAGGGCGAGAGGATCGTCCTGGTGTTCGGGTGCGGCGGCGACAGAGATAAGACCAAGCGCGCGCCGATGGGCCGCGTGGCCGAGGAGCTTGCCGATCGGGTGATCCTGACCTCGGATAACAGCCGCACCGAGGACCCCGGGGCGATCCTTGACGACATTCTCGCAGGGATGACACATAAGGAAAGGCACACCGTGATCAAAAGTCGGCGGCGTGCCATCACCGAGGCGATCCTCACGGCAGAGCGCGGCGATATCATCCTGCTCTGCGGTAAGGGGCACGAGACCTATGAGATCGGCCCTATGGGGGTAAAGCATTTCGACGAGCGCGAGATCGTACGCTCGGCGCTTGAAAAGAGAAAAAACGGAGATACTGAGAATGAGACTTGACTTAGCCTACCCCATGACGCTCGGGGAGATCCTGGGGGCGGTCGGCGGCGTGGGAGAGATCCCCGAGGATCGCCCGATCCGTGCCATATCAACCGATACGCGCCGCCTGCGCCCGGGCGACCTCTTCGTGGCGCTCCATGGGGAAACGACCGACGGGCATCGGTTCCTCGAAACAGCACTCGACCAAGGGGCCGCCGCCTGCCTTTGTGAAGAGACGGGGGATCGGCGGATCACCGTAAGCGATACACACAAGGCATTCCTTTCGCTTGCCAAGCACTCTCTTTCTTGCCACCGTATACCGGTGGTGGCGATCACGGGGAGCATGGGAAAGACCAGCACAAAGGAGGCCGCGGCGGCCGCGCTCTCGCCAAGGCTCCGCGTTCACAAAACAGCTGGAAACGAAAACAATGAGCTGGGGGTCGCCAAGACCGTGCTCTCGCGCCCCGAGGATGCCGAGATCCTCGTGCTTGAGCTTGGCAGCAACCATCCCGGCGAGATCGCACCGCTCTCGGAGGCGATCGCCCCCGATGTGGCCATTCTCACAGCCATCGGCTCGGCGCATATCGGTGCCTTCGGGACGGCTGAGGCCATCCTGAGAGAAAAGGCGAGCATAACGGCAGGGATGCAAGGTGGGCAGGTCATTTTGATGAAAGACGACCCCTATCTCGCCACCCTCGCACTTCCCCTCCCGACGCTTGGTGTTTCCATCGAGGGCGAGGCCGAGCTTACGGCGCGCGGCATCTTCTTTTCGCGCTTTGGGACCTCCTATACCGCTAAATGGGCAGGGGGCGAGGAGCGCATCTTCTTGCGCGGTGTGGGGCGGCCGCGTGTCAGCGCCTCGCTCTTGGCCCTCGGGTGTGCCATACACATGGGGATTCCTGTAAAGCAGGCGGCCGACGCCCTCCTCCGCATGCCCCCCACCGAGGGGCGCGGCTCGGTGCACGAGGCGGGGGGCGTTCTCCTCATCGACGATGCCTACAACGCCTCTCCCGAGGCGGTCAGGGAGGGGCTTTTGCTTTTGAAGGACCTGGCCTCCGCGCGGCGGCGCATCGCCGTCCTCGGAGATATGCTCGAGCTTGGTGACAAGAGCCGCGCGCTCCATACCGAGGTCGGCCGCCTGGCGGCACAGCACGCCCATGCGCTTTACGCCTTTGGCACCTATGCCGAGGCGATGGCCGAGGGGGCGCTGCATTACGGAATGGCAAGAGAGGAGATCCGCATCTTCCCCGATGCCGCACTCTGCGAGGGGGCGCTTCTCGGCTCACTCTCCGATGGGGATGCCGTCCTCGTCAAGGCCTCCCATGCGCTGGGCGGCAAGAGGATCGCCGAGGCGATCCGAGAGCGTGGGCGGTATGCCCACTAAAGAAGAAAGGACACCGCATGTCATACGTGCTTTTTTTCCTCCTGACCTTTTCGCTCACCTTCGTCCTGACGGTGACGGCAACACGGGTCCTTTTGCCCGTCCTGCGGCGTCACCACGTCGGTCAGAGGATCCTTGAGATCGGCCCTGCCTGGCACAAGACCAAGGAGGGCACACCCACGATGGGAGGGCTCGCCTTCATCCTCGCAACCTCGCTCTCCCTGCTGATCGCCGGGGGGCTCTATGCCAGGAGCCTCCCTGCCATGTTCTGGCGGCCGCTCCTGCTCACCTTTTTGTATGCGCTGGCCAATGCCACGGTCGGCATCGCCGATGACATGACCAAATTCCGCCGCAAGCAAAACGAGGGTCTCACCCCCTCGCAAAAGCTGATCCTACAGGTGACCTTCACGGCGGCGTATCTCTTCCTTTTGCGGCTGTACGGGCATATCGACACCGACCTGTATATTCCCTTCCTCGACACCGTCTGGGAGATGGGAGGGCTGTACTATGCCATTGCCCTCTTTCTGTCGGTGGGGATCGTGAACTGTGTGAATCTTTCGGACGGGGTGGACGGACTTTGCTCGTCGGTCTCTTTAATCCTCGGGGCATTTTTCGCCATCGCGGCCACACGCCTTGGCGAGGGGACGGCCCTCCTTGCGGCAACCGCCATGGTGGGAGCCTCGCTTGGCTTTCTCCTCTTTAACCGTCACCCTGCCCGTATTTTCATGGGGGATACGGGCTCCCTCTTCCTCGGGAGCCTTGCTGTCGGGTGCGCCTTCCTGCTTGGAAATCCGCTCATCCTTCTGATCGCCGGTGGCCTGTTTGTCTTCGAGGGGGTGAGCGTTGTGCTCCAGGTCCTCTATTATAAGCTGACGAAGAAGAGACTCTTCCGCATGGCGCCCTTCCACCATCATCTTGAGAAGTGCGGATGGCGGGAAAACAGCATTGTCCTCCTCTTTCTGTGCATTGGGCTGGTCCTTGCTGTACTCGCGCTTATGGGGGTGGGCTGAATGGCGCTGAGCAGACTGCGTACGCTCTTCAAGGGACGCGAAGGGGGGCGCATGGACCGCGTGCTCCTTTTCCTCATCCTGATCCTGATCGCGATCGGCTCGGTAATGGTGGCCTCGGCCAGCTATGCCTACGCCGCATCGCGCTACAACGATGCCGGATATTTTACGCGCAAGCAGATCCTCTTTGTTGTGCTGGGGCTTGCACTCATGGTGGCGACCTCCTACATCCCGTCAACCGTCTTTCGCCGCGCAACGCCCCTTTTGTATCTCATCACCGTGCTTTTGCTCCTTTGTACGCTGGCCTTCGGCCTTACGGGGAACGGTGCCCAGCGGTGGATCGCCATCGGCCCTCTGACCTTTCAGCCCTCCGAGCTTGCCAAGCTGAGCCTCGTGCTTATGCTGGCGCTGTATTTTGAGACATACCGGGACAGGATCGCCAAAAAGGGGCGCGGAGCCCTCCGCTACGGCATCCTCTACCCCCTCGGGATCACGGGGCTCCTTTGCCTCCTTGTCGTGCTCCAACGCCACCTGTCGGGGCTGATCATCATTGCCTCCATCGGTCTTGCCATTATGTTCCTCGCGGGCTCATCTCCCAAGATCCTCGGGCTCCTTTGCGCCCTCGGGGGAGCAGGGGTCGGTGTTTTGGCTATGACGATGGAGTATGCGCGCGAGCGCATTACGGTCTGGCTTGACCCTGCCGCCTATCCGCTCGAGGGAGGGTGGCAAACGCTCCAGGGGATGATGGCGATCGGGTCGGGGGGCTTTTTCGGCCTCGGCCTTGGGAAGAGCCGACTGAAATACAGCTGGGTCTCCGAGCCGGCCAACGACTTTATCTTTACCATCACCTGTGAGGAGCTCGGCTTCCTTGGCGCCTCCCTCATACTTCTGCTTTTTTTCCTATTTATAAAAAGAGGCTACCGCATTGCCCTGGGGTGCGAGGACGGATTTGCAAGAGTTGTCGCGCTTGGGATCACCACCAAGGTCGCCATTCAGGTGCTACTTAACATTGCCGTTATAACCAATACCATTCCGAATACGGGGATATCGCTCCCCTTCTTCAGCTACGGGGGGACCTCCCTCCTTGTGCTGTTCTTGGAAATGGGGATCCTGCTCTCGATCTCACGGCGCTCGGTCCTCAGATATCGGTAGGAGGAGATATGAAGATCATACTGACAGGGGGCGGCACCGCCGGCCACGTAAATCCCGCGCTCGCCATTGCCGAGTGCTTCAAAAGAAACCTGCCCGACTGCCGCATCCTGTTTTGCGGCACGCGGGAGGGGATGGAGCGGCGCCTTGTCACCGAAGCGGGGTACGACTATTACGAGATCGAGGCCATGGGGCTTTCGCGCTCGCTCTCGCTAAAAAACCTGCGTGCCCTCCGCCTTGCCTGTACCTCACCCAAGGAGGCGCGCCGCCTCCTCCGCTCGTTTGACCCCGATCTTGTCGTCGGGACGGGGGGATACGTCTCCTGGCCCATCCTCCGGGCCGCCGCGGCACTCGGAATCCCGAGTGCTGTGCACGAATCGAATGCGATCCCCGGGCTGACGGTGCGGCTCCTTGCAAGGCGCGTTGATCGCGTTCTCCTGAATTTTGAAAAAACGGCCGAGCATTTGCCCAAGAGGGCAAGGACGGTGCACGTGGGCAATCCCCTGCGGAGCGGCTTTGCCACTATAACGCGGAACGAGGCACGCAGGCGGCTGGGCATCCCCGAGGAGGCGCGGCTGACCGTTTCCTTCGGGGGGAGCCTTGGCGCCGCGGTGCTCAACGAGGCCGTGCTCGATCTTTTCGAGGGGTACACCCTCAAGGAGGAGCGAGCCTACCACATTCACGGCTCGGGAAGCCGTTACGCCGAAACAATGAAGGCGCGCATCAAGGAGCGCTTCGGGCAATTACCGCCGAGGATCGCCGTCCATGACTACCTCACCGAAATGCCAACGCTGATGGCCGCCGCCGATCTCCTTATTTGCCGCTCGGGAGCCATGACGGTGACAGAGCTGGCTCTCTCGCGCCGTGCCTCCATTCTGATCCCCTCACCGAACGTAGCCAACGATCACCAAACCAAAAATGCCGAGGCGCTCAGTGAGCTCGGTGCGGCGCTTTTGCTCCGCGAATCCGAGCTTAACGGCGACACGCTGACAAGGGCGGTGAGGAGCCTCCTTAGTGACGACGGGCGGCGCAGGGAGATGGAGGAGGCCGCCAAGGGCTTCGGACTTTCGGATGCCAACCGCCGCATTTTTGAGGAGCTTTTGCAGGTGGTGAAGGAGCGCACGCCGAAAAAAAAGCGCGCTGACAGCGCGCAAGAAAAAAGACGAGGAACCTAATTCCTCGTCTTTTTTATGATCGTGGAGGCGACTTACACGGTCTCCTCGGGGGTCTCAAGCTCCTTGATCAGGCCTTCCTCGATCAGGGTCTTGGTGTCGCGGTAGGCGTAGGAGGACAGATAGTCAAGATCCTGCGTTTCGCCTCTCTCGATCTCATAGTTCGCCATCATCTCAGAGACAAGGAACTTGGCCTTGCGGAGGCCGAGATCGCTCTTGATGCGGATCATCATAGGAACCTTGGCGTAGGCGTTGGTATCGCCCTTATCGACCTGATGATACTTCTCCACCTCATAGGCGTTGGGGTCAAGCGCGAGGTAGACACAGAGGCTCTTGCCGCGGACAACGAGCTTGGCAAGCTGAAGGCGACCGCGGTTGAAGGCATCGTGCTTCCAGCTGATGCGCGACTTCACAAGGTTGTAGGAAAGAAGCTCGTTCTTGATCGCCGCATAGTAGTTCTTCAGGGCATCGGGCGCCTGAACGACACGGGCGGTAAAGCTACGGCTGTAGCGGATGATCATGTGGAAGGTACGGCCGTTCACGGTGACCTCACGGATCTCGCTCTCCTCTTCCTCCTCGTCGTTATCGCTCTCCTCGTCCGAAACGGCGGGTGCGACAGGAGCGGGCTCCTCAACGGGAGCAGGCTCGACAACAGGGGCGGGTGCGGGCTCCTCAACGGGGGCGGCAGCCTCGGCGGCGGCACGGGCGGCCCCGCGCTCCAGAGCCTCGCGGATGATGGCCTGGATCTCGGGCTCACCGGGATCCTTGGCGACGGGGGCGGCAACCTCGGCAGGAGCGGCAGCCTCGGCCGAAGGCTCCTCGGGCAGCTTGATCTCGGCAAAAAGCATCATGCTCTTGGCCGTCATACGGCAGCTGGCGGGGGCCGGGCGCTTCATATTTTTATCGCTGTACCAGGTATCGGGAGTGATCTTTTCCTTCCCGACAACAGCCGAAAGGGAGGCAGGCGAAAAGCGCTGATAGACCTTCACCGCATAGACTGTGGTACCGAGATTGGTAACGCAATGTATGTATCTGCTGCGAAGGAACAGCGTCCAGGGCCAGATCAGGAGCACCGCAAGAACGACCGACACAACGAGGAGGATCACAGCGGCGACCTGGGGCTTGAAGAGAACCCCTGCAAGAATCAGGAAGAAGCCCGAAAAGGCGTTGGCGGGAACATACTCACCCGACGTGGTATCCGCCCCCAGCACCTCGATGAGGAACATGACGGAGAAAAACACGGCGAGGATCCAAACAGCGAAGTGGAAAACGAACAGGAACTTTCTGTACTCATGTCCGCCTTCTACATTCTTAGCACAGGTCTTTACTAACATAGTTGCCCCTTTCTGACGAGTGAATGCGCGTATCGCGAGCACAAAAACGCGCGCACGGACACACACAGACACATTTATATATCTAATATAACACAGTTTCTTCACAATTTCAATAGGGGAAGTGTGATTTTTTTGAATTTTTTCGGTTTTTTTCGTTTTTTCGTCTTCTCTTTCGGGAGGTGCCGACAACAACACTTTGCATTTACCGAATTCAAAGAGAAATTTGCCGATAAGTCTTGCTTTTTCCGAAAAACTCCGTTATAATCAAGGTGAAATCTTTGTTTTCCGAAAGGAGTCTTCCCTATGAAACTGATTTTTGGCGCGGATCTTGTTCCCACCGAGCTCTCCCACCCTCTGTTTGTGGCCGGTGAGACCGAAAAGCTTTTTGGCGATTTCCTCCCCATTGTTAAGGATGCAGATCGCTTCATCGTCAACCTTGAGTGCGCTCTGACCGAGTCGGAGAACGCCATCATCAAGTGCGGCCCGAACCTGAAGGCATCGCCCGCCTGCGCCGATACGCTTGTCAAGATGGGCGTGACCGATGTTATGCTCAGCAATAACCACACCTTTGACTTCGGCATCGAGGGCCTTCGCGACACGATGGCCAACCTTGACCGCGTGGGTCTTCCCTACACCGGCGTCGGCGAGAACGATACCGACTCGCGTAAGATCTACTACTTCACCATCGAGGATAAAAAGTTCGCTATCGTTAACGTATGCGAGCATGAGTATTCGTATGCACTCCCCGACCGTATGGGTGCCAACCCCTACGATCCCTACCTGACGATGCACGACATCCGCGAGGCAAAAAAGAACTCCGATATCACGATCGTCATTTATCACGGCGGCAAGGAGCATTGCCGGTATCCCTCGCCGAGACTCTACCGCCTCTGCCACGAGATGGTCGAATGCGGCGCCGATGTCGTCCTGACCCAGCACAGCCACTGCATCGGCTGCTATGAGCAGTACGAGGGCGGCCACATCCTGTACGGCCAGGGCAATATGCACTTCGTCAAGAAGGTTTTCGACACCTGGGAGACCAGCCTTCTCGTCGAGCTTGAGGTCAACGGTGACGATCTGAAGCTGAACTTCTACCCCATGAAGCAGGATATTGAAACCGGCGGCATGTTCATGCCTAAGGGTGAGCTTGCCGATGAGATCATGAACGGCTTTGCCGAGCGTAATGAGGAGCTCAAGAACGGCAAGTGGATGGACGGCTGGGCCGAATTCTGCGAAAGAAGCCAGTACTACAAGACCGGTCTTACCAACGCCTTCCAGGCCGAGGCCACCGATCGCCAGAAGCAGGCCTTCCCCCATTACCTCGACTGCGAGGCTCACCACGACGTTATCACGTATCACTACAGAACCTGGAACGACACCAACGAGAAGTGATCTAAACATAAAAAAACACCGCCTCGGGGCACCTGCGATAAAGCAGGTGCCCCAACGAAATTTGCCCATTCGGGCAAGTGAAATCGCTTTGCGGTGAAATATTTGCCTTGCAAATGTGAAATGTTCGCTACGCGAACGTGGGCAAATTTCATTTCACATCGAACGCAGTGAGATATTTCACAATATGCGAGTAGCATATTATTTCACGTTTCGCGACAGCAAAACATTTCACTTATATGCTTACCACCCGACAGTACACCTAAGAGGTGTAACACACTATACCTTGCAGGCAAGGTGTGCGAAAAGGAGTACGAGCAACGTTGCTCGTACTCCTTTTGCTTTTTCGGCAGGTCAAAATCTGCTTTATGGTAGGAAACCCTCGGGTGGCTTTTTTAATATCTGTTCTTCTTTTCCTTTAATATCTTATAAAGGCTGCGATAGCTCTCGTGGCGCGAGGGGGCAATGCGCCCTTCGCGCACGGCAACGGCAACGCCGCATTCCTGCTCCCCCGTGTGGGTACAGTCGGCATAGCGGCAAAGGCCAAGCTCACGCCCGAACTCAGGGAAATTCAGCGGCAGATCCTCGAGCGTAAAGAAGTCAAAGCGCAGAAAATCCAGCATGCTGAAGCCGGGCGTATCGGCGAGGAAGCCGCCCCCCGGTGTCATAAAGAGCTCAACGCTCCTCGTCGTATGGCGGCCGCGTGCGATCTTTTGGCTGATGTCGCCCGTCGCCAGCGAGAGCGACGGAAAGAGACGGTTGAGCAGGGTGGACTTCCCGACACCGCTCGCCCCGGCAAAGGCGGCGAGGCGCCCGTCCCGCACGTGGGCCTCAATGTAGGTAGAGAGCTCGGTCGTGTCCCTTTGCGGCGAAAGGATAAACACCGGGAAGCCCGCGCCGCGGTAAATGGCGGCAAGAGCCTCGGCGGCCTCGTCATCAATATCGGCCTTCGTGACTACCATCACGGGCGTGATCCCGTTATGCACGGCGATCGCCGTCAACTTGTCAAGGGTATCGAGCGAGGGCGCCGGATGGCTGGCCGCCGTCACGATGAACAGCTCGTCAAGGTTGGCAAGCGGTGGGCGCACAAGGGCCGAGCGGCGCGGGAGGATCCTCTCGATCACCGCCTCGCTCCCCTCCTCACGCACAAGGCAGAGGTCGCCGACAAGGAGCTTTTCCTCGTCGCGCCGCAGGACACCGCGGCCACGGCAGGTGACACGCCGCTCGCCGTCGCCCTCGGGAATGCGCACCTCATAGAGGCCGCCAACACCACGCATCACGCGTCCTTCAGAGAGCATACGGCCCCTCCGTGTCGTCATACGGCGACCTGAGAGCCGCCACCGTCGTCTCGTCCGGCTCGTCCTTGGTCACAAGATCGCGGACGATCCCCACGAGCAGGATAACGGCAAGGATCAGCGCCCCGATCAGCGCCACCGCGCGGTAGACCTTCGTCTCCTCGGCAAAGAGCGGCGGGCGCTTTTCCTTTTTCTTCTTCGCCGGGGTCTCCTCCTTCGGCTCCTCGGGCTCCTCCGCCTGCGCGGCGGGAGACACCTCGGCCTCGGCCTCCTCGAGGGACGTCGGCTCACGGCGGCGCTCAAAGAGGATAGGCCCCGTGATGGGCGCATCCTTCGGCGGCGGCGCCACACGCTCCTCCCCCGTCGGGGACAGCATGATGTCCACCGTGTCCTCCGCCGTAAAGGCATCGAGGGGATTGCCGCGGCGCACCGGCGCCTCGGGGGCGACGGGCGGCGGGGGTACCGGCGTAGGCGACGGCCGCTTGACGGGCGCCTCCCTCTCGGCATCGGCGATCGTCGGCCGATCCTCGATCAGCTCGACCTTCCCCCGCGGCGCCTCCTTCTTCGGCAGGGAGCGGCGGTTCTGGATGATCTTCGGCAGAGGGGCTGTGCGCTCGTCAAAGCGCTCGGCGACATGGCGATACGAGCTCGCCTCGCCGCGCAGAGGCTTCGCCTGGCCCGAAAGGACCTCCTCGGGCAACTTGTCCAGCATACGGAGCATCTCGGCCGCGCTGTCAAAGCGGGCGGCGGGATCCTTCTCGAGGGCGCACATCACGATCTTCTCGAGCGCGCGCGCCACCTGGGGATTGTAATGCGAAGGGGGGGTCGGACGGGTCGTGACGTGCATCATCGCCACATCGGCCGGGCGCTCCGCCGTGAAGGGACGGCGCCCCGTCAGCATCTCATAGAGCACGACACCGAGCGAGTAGAGATCGCTCCGCTCGTCCACGGCACCGCCGCTTGCCTGCTCGGGGCTGACGTAATGCACCGTGCCCACCGTGCGGTCGGGCATCAGGAAGCTGTCACGGTCGGGCAGGCGCGCAATGCCAAAGTCGGTGACCTTGATGCGCCCCTCGGTCGTGATAAGAATGTTTCCGGGCTTGATGTCGCGGTGGACGATCCCACGGCTGTGCGCCGTGTGGAGCGCGTGCAGGACCTGATACACACAGTTGACGCTCTCCTTGACCGAAAGGTGCCCGTGATGGTCAATGTAGTCGCGCAGGGTGATCCCGCAGACGTATTCCATAATGATGTACTTCTCATTCCCGATCTCGAGAATGTCGTACACGTTGACGATGTTGGGATGCGAGAGCACCGCCGCGGCGCGCGCCTCGGTCATAAAGCTGCGGCGTGAGCCGAGGGCATCGGCATCCAGGATCTTGATTGCCACCGTGCGGTTCATGACCGTGTCGCGGGCGCGGTACACGCCCGAGGAGCCTCCGCTACCGAGAAGGCCCGTAATGGTATAATGCCCCGCAACGGTCGTGCCGGGCTGATAACGGCTTTGCGGCATAGGGATCTCCTTTCTCGCTAGATCCGCACCAGAAGGGCGGTGATGTTATCCTCGCCTCCGCGCTCATTCGCGGCGGCAAGCAGATAGCCAACGGTCGCACCGAGCGACAGCTGTTGGCAAAGTATTCTTTGCAAAATTTCCTCTCCTGTCATCCCGTAGAGCCCGTCACTGCACAGAAGATAGGTCTCCCCCTTGCTGAGCGGACGGTAGCTGACCTCGATCTCGCGGTTGCCGAGCGCACCGAGCGAGCGTGTCAGCACGTTGCGCCGCGGATGGAAGGGCGCCTCCTCGGGCGTGATGGCCCCGGCATCGACGAGCGCCTGCACGTAGGAGTCGTCACGCGTTAAGCGGCGCATCTCCCCCATCCGATAGCAATAGGCGCGGCTGTCTCCCACGTTCAGGGCAAGCACCTCCCGAGAGAGAAAGAGGAGCGCCGTCACCGTCGTCCCCATCCCAAGGCGACGGGGGTCGGCCTCGGCGAGGCGGAGGATGCGGCGGTCAGCCTCGCGCGCTGCCTCCCGGAGGCGGATGCTTCCCTCCTCCAGCGTTTTGGGGAGGTCGCCCGCAAACGCCTCGGTAAAGGTGGCGGCGGCTGTCTCGGCGGCGAGGTCGCCGTCGGCATGGCCGCCCATCCCGTCAAAGACAGCGGCAAGAAGCCCGCTCTCCCCGAGGGGAAGGAGAAGGTAACGGTCCTGATTGCGGAGGCGGACACGCCCGGGGTCGCTGTTAGCGTAATACGTAAGGCTCATTCCGCGGCCTCCTTGGCGTGCGCCCGGCGGAGCTGGCCGCAGGCGGCGTTGACGTCGCTCCCGAGGCGCCGCCGCACCGTAGCATTGATGCCAAGGGCCGCAAGGCGCGCGGCAAAGGCGTTGGCGGCGGCCACCGAGGTCCCGCGGAAGCCGGTCTCGGGCACCGCGTTGACACGAATGAGATTGACATGGACGGGGGCTCCGTCCGCCCCCACGGTCGTCTTTAGGAGGGTGGCAAGGCGCCGCGCCTCCTCGGGGGTATCGTTCTTCCCGGCGATCAGGGCGTACTCGAACGAGATGCGCCGCCCCGTCGCGGCAAAATAGTCGGTGCAGGCCGCCATCAGCTCGGCGATCGGGTACCGGCGGTTGACGGGCATGATCTCGCTGCGTCCCTCGTCGGTCGGCGCATGGAGCGAGATCGAAAGGGTGATCGGCAGATCAAGGGTGGCAAGGCGGCGGATGCCGTCCACAAGACCGCAGGTCGAAAGCGAGATATGACGGTAGCCGATGTTCAGCCCGTCCTTATGGTTGACAAGGCGCAAAAAGCGCTCGACGTTATCAAAATTATCGAGGGGCTCCCCGATCCCCATCATCACGATGCTGGAGACACGCTCTCCGCTCTCGAGCCCGGCGGCGATCACCTGGCCGAGCATCTCGGAGGGGAGCAGGTCACGCACCTTCCCCCCGATGGTCGAGGCGCAGAAGCGACAGCCCATGCGACAGCCGACCTGCGAGGAGATGCAGAGCGAGTTGCCGTGGTGATACTTCATCAGAACGCTCTCAATGCACTCCCCGTCATGGAGGCGGAAGAGGTACTTCACCGTGCCGTCGGTGGGCGAGACCCGCGTATCGACGAGGGTCGGCAGATACCAGCCGAGCTCGGTGAGCAGTCGCTCACGCAAGGGCTTTGGCAGGGTGGTCATCTCGAGGGGGGGCGTTCCCGCCATTGCATGGGTGAAGATCTGGCGAGCGCGGAAGGCGGGCTCACCCCATGCCTTCATCCTATCGGCAAGCTCCTCGGGGAGGAGCGACAGAAGGTCCTTCATTCTTGTTTTCTCCTGAGCTTAGCCATAAAAAATCCGTCGGTTCCCGTGCGGTGCGGCCAGAGCGTCAGCATACCGCGAAGGGAGGTGTGCCCCGGGAAGGCAAAGTCCTCGGGGATAAAGTCGGTGTGCTTCGCAAGGAACGCCTCCACCGCCGCCTCATTCTCCTCCTCCGTCAGCGTGCAGGTCGAAAAGACCATCGTACCGCCGGGGCGCAGGACCGTGGCGGCGGCCTCGAGGATCTTAGCCGACAGGGCGGAAAGCTCCCCGACCGAGGTCAGGGGACGGTAGCGGAGATCGGGCTTTTTGGCGATCACCCCAAGCCCCGAGCAGGGGACGTCGGCGATCACGCGATCGACCGCCCCAAGGAGCCGGGGGTCGGGAAGGGTGGCATCGTGTGCCTCGGCCACGACCGAGGAAAGCCCCAGGCGGCGCGCCCCCTCCTCGATGAGAGGGAGCTTGCTTGTATGTAGGTCACGTGCGATCACGCGCCCCTTGTCCTGCATGGCGATCGCCGCACCGAAGGACTTGCCCCCGGGGCAGGCGCACAGATCAAGGACGGTCTCCCCCGGCCGGGGAGACAGAAGCTCGGTCGTCAGCTGAGAGGCGGCGTCCTGCACGAAAAAGTCGCCCTCAAGGAAGCCGGGGATGTCCTCTACGGGCGGCGCCCCCGTCACACGGATCCCGTGGGGGGCGATCGGGTCGGCGACGGCCTCAAGCCCCGCATCGCCAAGGCGGCAAAGGAGCGCCTCCCTCGTCGTCCTCAGCGTGTTGACACGCAGAAAGAGCGGGGGTCGCCTATTGAAGGCCGCAAGGAGGGCCTCGGTCTCGGGAAGACCCAGGCGCCTTGCAAAATACTTGACCGTCGGCAGAGGGATCGACTCCTTCACCGACAGATGCCGCAAGGGATCGCGCGTGCGATCGGGCGGCAGGGTGCGCTCGGGGGTACGCACGGCCGCGCGCAGGACCCCGTTCAGAAAGCCGCGCTCCTCGGGGGTCTTCCCGAGGGCGACCGTCGCGCTGACGGCCGCGTGGGGCGGAATGCTCGGCATATACAGGAGCTGATACAGCCCGAGCCGCAGAGCGGCGCGCGTGCTTGGTGTCAGCGAGGCGGCACTCCGCGCTGTCAGGGTGCCGATAGCGTGATCGAGGTGCAGGCGGCGCTCGACCGTCCCGTAAAAGAGGGCGGTCAGGAAGGCGCGGTCGCGCGGCTCAAGGGCGCGGAGGCGCTCCTCGGCAATCACAAGGTTGGCATAGCCCACGCGCTCCTCCATCCGCAAAAGCAGGGCGAGCGCCGAGCGGCGTGCAATGTCAGTCACGGCGGCGCCCCGAGGCGTTGGCAACGATCAGGAGCAGGCGCAGAAGCTGCGCAAGCGAAACGGCAAGCGCCGCCACATAGGTGAGGGCGGCCGCCGTCAGGACGCGCCTGGCCCCCCGCTCCTCCTCCTCGGTAAAGGCACCGGAATCGGCAAGGGCGGCCATCGCGCGGCGCGAGGCGTTGAATTCGACGGGCAGGGTCACCAGCTGAAAGAGCGCCGTCAGCGAGAAGAGCAGGACCCCAACGTAGGCGACATAGACAAAGACCTCGGAGAGGAAGGTCAGGATCACGCCGAGCATGATCAGCCAGATGCCGATCGACGAGCCGATGTTGGTCACGGGGACAAGCGCCATGCGGAGCTTGATGGGCCCGTATTCCTCGGCATGCTGGACGGCATGCCCCGCCTCGTGGGCGGCCACGCCGCAGGCGGCGGCGTTGCGGCCGCTGTACACGGCCCCCGACAGATACACAACATCGGTCCTCGGGTCGTAGTGGTCGGTCAGATGCCCCTCGGTGCGCTCGATGCGCACGTGGGTAAGGCCGTGGGCATCCAGCACACGGCGGGCGGCCTCGGCACCGCTGATGCCGTTCGCGATATCCAACCGCTCATAGCGGGCGTAGGTCGATTTTACGTGAAGCGAAGCTAAAAGAGCCAGTATCACAAAGGGGAGCACGATGATGACGTAGTAGATGTCAAGAAACATACTTCTTTTCCTTTCTCATCGTTGATTATTCCAGGATCTCGCCCTCACGGATGCCGCGGCCGCGCACAAGGTCGGCGGCCGTCATCACACCCTTCCCCTCGGGCTTGACGCAAAGGAGGCGGAGCGTGCCGTCTCCCGTGGCCACGGTGATGCTGCCCTCGCGACGGTCGGAGAGCGCGAGGACGGTCCCGGGGCGCGCCCCGGTCGGCTGTGGCGAGGGATACACGCCGTAAGCATCGGCACCCTCCCCGGGCGCGGCCTCGACCACCTTCATGGTCTTCCCTCCCTCGCGGCGTACCATCGCCAGAGGGATGGGCGAAAGACCGCGGATCCTGGCAAGGAGCGCCTCGGTGGTCTCGCGAAAATCAAGGAAGCAGTCGGCCTTCTCGATCTTTTGGGCGTAGCTCGCCCCCGCCTCCTCCTGCGGAGTGCGCGGGGCGGTGCCGGCCGCCAGCGCATCGAGCGCCGCCACCAGGGCCTCACCGCCGATCTCGGCCGAGCGGTCATGCACCGTGCCGAAATCGTCCCGGGGGCCGATCGGGAAGGGATGGACCGAAAGGATGTCCCCCGTATCCAGCCCCTCGGCCATATACATCACGGTGACACCGGTCTCTCGCTCCCCCGCCATGATCGCGCGCTGCATCGGGGCGGCGCCGCGGTACTTCGGCAGGAGGGAAACATGGAGATTGAGGCACCCGTAGGGCGGATACTCAAGAAGATAGCGCGGCAGGATCCTCCCGTAGGCCACCACCACGATAACGTCGGGGCGGACCTCCTCAAGGAGGGGGAGCAGGGCGCCGTCACGCAGGGTCTCGGGCTGATAGACGGGGATCCCGCGCTCGCTTGCCAGCACCTTCACGGGGGGAGGAGTCAGGGTATAGTGGCGCCCCGTCGGGCGATCGGGCTGTGAGACAACGGCCAAAACGGTGTGGGGTGACGAAAGGAGCGCCCTAAGACAGCGTGCCGCGATCTCGGGCGTGCCCATGAACAGCACTCTCATTCGGTCTCGACCTCATCACGGCCAAGGCGGCGGATCATCACGTCGGTAAAGAGACCGCCGTCAAGATGATCGAGCTCATGGCAGAAGGCGCGGGCCAAGAGCCCCTGCCCCCTGTATTCGACCTCGTTCCCATGGCGGTCAAGGGCACGCACGGTCACCGCCCTCGGGCGGCGCGTGATCCCCCAGGTGCCGGGGATCGACAGGCATCCCTCGCATTCCTCCTGCGTGCCGGCGCGCGCAACGATGCGGGGATTGATCAGCTCGTAGATCCGCCCCTCCTCGTCCTCGACCACCACCACGCGGCGCAGAACGCCCACCTGCACCGCCGCAAGGCCACAGCCGTTGGCCGCGTGCATCGTCTCGATCATATCGTCAAGAAGCGTATGGATACGGGGGGTGATCTCCTCGACAGGACGGCTCGTCTTGCGGAGCAGGGGATCCCCCTCCTTAATGATGTTCAGAAGTGCCATAGTATCCTCCTATACGTCGGCAGGATCCAGATCCACCGACAGTGTTACCCCGCCGCGCGGGGCGTATTCGCACAAGAGGCGGCCAAGGTAGCCTCGTGTTGTACGGTTTAGTTTACATTTTATCAAAAGGTGCATACGGAAGCGCCCCTCGGCCTTGAAGGTGCGCGCCGGGAAAGGGCCGAAGATGACGATCGGCTCGCCCCCGAGGGTCTCCTTCGCCAGGGTGGCGGCATCGGCGGCCAGCCGCTCGCCGGCGGCCGTCACCGCCTCCTCGCGCTCCCCCGTCAGGGTCAGCTGTGCGATGTTGCAGAAGGGCGGGAAGGTCAGCTCGCGCCGGAGCGCGATCTCGCGGCGGTAGAAGCCCTCGTAGTCCTGGCGGCAGGCGAGGTCGATGATCTCGTTGTCGGGAGAAAAGGTCTGGATGACGGCGCGCCCCGGTACCCGACCGCGCCCGGCACGGCCGATGACCTGCGTAAGGAGCGAGAAGGTACGCTCGGCCGCACGGAAGTCGGGAACGTGGAGCGAGATATCGGCCGAGAGCACGCCCGAGAGCGTCACACGGGGGAAGTCGTGGCCCTTCGTGACCATCTGCGTGCCAAGGAGCACGTCGGCCTCACCGTTGCGGAAGGCCTCCAGCATACGGTCGTAGGACGACTTCGTGGTGGTGGTATCGGCATCCATCCGCATGACGCGCAGCTCGGGATGGATGGCGGAAAGCGCCCCCTCGGCCTTCTGGGTACCGGCACCGAGGAAGGAGATCTTATCGCTCCCGCAATCGGGACAGCGGTGCAGGATGGGCGAGCGGTGGCCGCAGGTGTGGCAGAGGAGGTAGGCGCCGGAGCGCCCCTCGTGGTGCGTGAGCGCCACCGAGCAGTTCGGGCAGGTGAAGGCGTGACCGCAGCCACGGCAATGCAGAACGGCGTGATAGCCGCGCCGATTGAGAAACAGGATGGCCTGCTCCCCCGCCTCCTTCACCTCGGCGATCTCCTCGGAAAGCCGCACGGCGATCGGCGAGGTGTTGCCGCGGCGCAGCTCCTGCCGCAGATCCACGATCTCGGCCGTCGGGAGGGGATTGCCGCCAAAGCGCTCGCGGAGCGGCACCAGGGTGTAGATCCCACGCTCGGCCTTGTAGAAGCTCTCGATCGAGGGGGTGGCGGAGGCCATGATCACAAGGGCGTTATGGCGCGCCGCACGGTGGGCGGCCACATCCCGCGTGTGATACTTCGGGTCGGCGTCGGATTTGTAGGTATGCTCGTGCTCCTCGTCAATGAGGATCAGCCCAAGGCGCGGAAGGGGCGCAAAGACGGCACTCCGCGTGCCGATGACGAGGTCGACCTCGCCCCCCGCAATGCGGCGCCAGGTATCAAAGCGCTCCCCGGCCGAGAGCGACGAATGGATGACCGCCACGCGCTCTCCGTAACGGCGGCAGAAGATGCCGACCGTCTGGGGAGTGAGGGCGATCTCGGGGACCATCAGGATCACGCCGCGCCCCTCGGCGATCACGCGATCCATCAGCTTCATCATGACCTTGGTCTTTCCGCTTCCCGTCACGCCGAAAAGGAGAGCGGCCTCGGGGCGCCCCCGGAGGTACAGCTCTTCTAGGGTCGCGTACGCCGCCTCCTGGGCCCTCGATAAGGCAATGGGGGAGGTGTCGCGCTCGCGTGTCACGGGATAGGGGGAGCGATAGATCTCACTCCTCTCGGCGGCGATCCAGCCGTGGCGGCACATGGTGCCGAGCTGCTGGGTGGTCGCCCCGAGGGCGGTGCACTCCTCGGCCGACAGCGAGGGGCGCTCCCTGAGCGCCTCAAGGACCGCGCGGTGCACGGGACTGCGCACTCCTCCCCGGCCGCCGGCGGCCAGGAGGGCCGCAAGGTCGGGGCAGGCGGCACGGTAGCGTGCGACCGAGGCGATCCTCGCGGTGGCATCCCCCGAAAGGAGAGCGGGCGGCACGAGCGCACGCACGGCATCCCCAAAGGAGCAGAGGGTGTGCTCGCGCAAAAAGAGGGCAAGCGAAAAGATCTCGTCGGTGAGGGCAAAGCGTGCCTCCTCGACCGCGATGACCTCCTTAAGCCCCTCGCCCTCGCCCGTCTCTACGGCACAGACGACCGCCGGGCGGCGGTGGTTCCCCCGTCCGAAGGGCACAAAAACGATCGTGCCGCGCTGACAGGGGCCGAGCCGCTCGGGCAGGATATAGTCGTATCGCTTGTCGGCCACGTACGGTACGCCGACAAGGTAAACGCCAACGACCGTCAAGGACATCGTGCGGCTTATTCCTCCGCGGCCTCGGTCTCGGCCGTGGCGGCCTCCTCGCCGGTCGCGCGGTACATCTGATAGCGGCCGTCCGCCAGGCGGTTGATGGCGATCTTGACCGCCTTCTGATCGCGGTATTCGCTGTCAATGAGGGCGGCAAGCGGCTTCTCGGTCTCGCGGTTGGCGATCATGCGGTCGGCACGGGCACGCTGCTCGACATACTCGTCGGTCACGCGGCGGGCGCACTTGGCGGCACCGATGACAAGCTCGTAGCGGTTGAAGTTGCCTTTGGTGAGTTCTGCAATCGAGGGTTTGATCATGGTTCTTTCTTCCTTCTATGATGATTTTTTGTTTTTTGATCTCGTATCATTCGGTCTCGGCGGCCGCAAGGCGGCGGCGTATCTCGTCGGTCTCAAGGGCCGAGAGGAGAACGAGACCGCAATCGGTGACGATCACCGAGCGGGTCTTCTGCCCACAGCTGACGTCAATGGCACGCCCCTCCTCCTTCGCATCCTGCAAAAGGCGCTTGATGGGCGCGGTATCGGGCGAGGCGATCGTCACGATGCGCCCCGTGGCGGCGAGGTTGCCGAGGCCTATGTCAATAAACTTCATGCTTACTCCACGTTCTGCACCTGCTCGCGGATCTTCTCAAGCTCGCCCTTCATGGCGACGACAAGATGCGCGATCTCGGCGTTCTGTGCCTTACTTCCGATCGTGTTCGTCTCACGGTTCAGCTCCTGCATCAAAAAGTCAAGGCGGCGGCCGGCAGGCTCGGGCGCCCCCGCGATCTCGTCAAACGCCACAAAGTGACTGCGGAGGCGAGAGAGCTCCTCATCGACCGCGATGCGGTCGGCAAAGATGGCGACCTCGGTGAGGAGCCGCCCCTCGTCAAGCGGTGCCGACAGATCCCCCATCAGCTGGCGGATCCTCGCCTCGAGCCGTTCGCGGTAGGTCGCCTTATCGTTGACCGACAGCGCCTCGACACGGTCGGCGCTTGCGGCGACCCGTGCCAGCTTTTCGCGGATGTCGGCCTCGGTGCGGCGCCCCTCGGCCTCACGGGCGGCGAGGAAGGCGGCCCCCGCCTCCTCGAGGATGGGCGCAAGGCGGGCCCACTCGGCCTCGGCATCAGCCTCGGCGCGGGTGGTGGTAAAGAGGTCGCGGTTCTCTGCGACCTTCATCACCGTGATATCGTCAGGCAGCCCGAAGCTGTCACGCAGGGTGCAGAGCGCCTTGATGTAGCCGCGCGCCAGGCCCTCGTCCACCGTCACCTCGAGGTCCTCGTTCTTACGGCGGACTACCGTGATGTAAACATCCAGCTTGCCGCGGCTCGTGATGCTCTTCTGGAGGTAGGACTTGATCCTCTCCTCAAACGCAAGGTAGATGTGCGGCGCCTTGACGGTGCAATCAAAATAGCGGCTGTTGACCGCACGGATCTCAACGGTAATATCACGGTCATCGACCTCGGCACGGGCACGGCCGAAGCCTGTCATGCTGCGGATCATACGCGACCCTCCTCTCCTTCGGCGGCACCCTTGTCGGTCTCCCCCTCGGAGACCACGCGGCTCAATTCATCAAGGAAGGTGCCAACGTCCTTGAATTCGCGGTAGACCGAGGCGAAGCGGACGTACGCCACGGCGTCGACACGGCGCAGATGCTCCATCACCACCTCGCCGATCTCACGGGTCGTGATCTCGCCCGTGATGCGGCCGGCCAGCTCTCCCTCGACCGCCGCCGCAATGGCGGAGGCATTCACAGGGCGCTTTTCGCAGGCCTTAAGTAACCCGGTCTCGAGCTTGTGACGGTCAAAGATCTCGCGCGTGCCGTCCTTCTTGATGACGGTCAGGGGAACGGTGTCCACGACCTCATAGGTCGTAAATCTCTTGCCGCAGCCGTTGCATTCACGGCGACGGCGGATGCTGTTGTTCTCTTCCACGGGGCGGCTGTCCAGCACACGGCTGTCGGACGCTCCGCACACGGGGCATTTCATTGGGGTGGGAACTCCTTTCGGGGATAACAGGGCATGCCGTTAGCATACCGAGGGTGGGGAGAGGTACGCACGCGCCCTCGCGCTATGCGCGCCATACAAATAATATAACTTAAGACAGTATATCACAAAAACCGAAAAAAGTAAAGTACTAATGCGGAAAAACTTTTCGCCCCGCCTTTGCCCTCCCCTCCCCCAAGCCTCCCCCTTCGCGCGCTCCCGCGCGCCATTTGCGCCTCGCGCAACATCATTGGGCAAAGCCCACAT
>JAZSGE010000092.1:0-2626 GCA_045532575.1 Eubacteriales bacterium
GGGGGGAGGAGCGAAGGTCGGTGGTGATCGAGGTGAGGGTCAGCATACAGATCTCCTTTTGGCAGACTATTCTTATGGTAGCACGGGGCGAGGAGATCGGCAAGCGGAAGAGGCGATTTTCCGGGGGGTGCTTTTACCCTCCTTATGGGGCACGGGGGGCGGATTTGCTCCCGGAGATACTTTTCGTGCTTTTTTCGCCGTGTCTCTTGCATTGAGGGCGACGGTATGGTATAATGAAGCAAAAGGAAACTATATCACGATACAGTATGGTACTGAACGAGGTGCGGTATGACAGAACGATCCCTCCATGCGCGGGCCGACAGAGCGCGCTCGCGCGTTTTGCACGCGGCGGCCAAGCTCTTCCTCGAGAAGGGGTACACCGAGACCACCCTGCGCGAGCTGGCGACGGTCTCGGGAGTGAACTACGGCTCCCTGACCTTCGCCTTCCGCAGTAAGGAGAACATCCTCTCCGAGCTTGTCGGCTTTGTGCTCGATCGGCAATTCGAGTTCACCGAGCGACTGCTCGAGGGCAAGACCGATGACAAGCTCCTCTTCTACGCCACCGAGACCACGCTCCAGCTCTACATGGCCGAGTCGGGCGAGCACATCCGTGAGCTCTATTCGCTCTCGTATTCCCAAGAGGCATCGTCGGACATCATCTATAATAAGATCACCTTGAAGCTGGCCGAGATCTTCCGTGAGCAGTACCCCGACTTCACGCAGGGGGAATTCTACGAAAAGGAGCTGGCCTCGGCGGGCATTATGCGGAACTATATGACAAGGCCCTGCGGCATCTACTTCACGATGGACAGAAAGGTCAGGGCCTTCCTTGAGAACACCTTCCTGCTCTACGAGATCCCGCGGGCGCGGATCGAGGAGGCGATCGCCTTTGTCTCGCAGTTCGAATTCGAGGCGCTGGCCGGGGAGGTCATTGACAGCATGCTCGCGTATCTCGAATCCCGCACCTGACACCTATTTTTAAAGGAGACTACCGCTATGACACACGCAAAAAAGGGCTTTCTTCTTTCCTTTTTACTTTCGGCCGTTCTTCTCGGCGGCCTCGCGGTGCCCGGCGCGCTGCGCGCCGCCGCTGCCGAGCCCATCACGGTGACGATCGACACGGGGCGCGAGGTCACGCTGAGGGACACCGACGGCGACGGCTACTATGAGATCGGTACGGCCGACGAGCTGTACGCCCTGGCCGCCCGCATCAACCAAGAGTCGAACGGCGAGGTCAATGCCGAGCTTGTCGCCGATATCGACCTGAATCCCGGCTATGCGATGACCCTTATCCCCGACACGGGGCTTTTGGAGGTGGCGAAGGACGGTGCCGCCGTGGCCTTTCTCGGCACCGGCATCCCGGGGAGAGGGCCGACGGACGGCAACACCCAATTCGACACCACCCCCTCGGTCGCCGGGACGGTCTACGTCCTTGAGGGCACGACCTACACCGAAAAGGCCGAGGCCCTGGCGGCCCTCCGCCCGTGGGCTCCCATCGGCGAAGGCAACGCTTACCGCTATCGCGGCATTTTTGACGGCGCGGGCAGGACGATCCGCGGTCTTTATTGCAATACGGAAAGCGCCAATCGGGGCCTCTTTGGCAGTGTGATGGGCGGTACGGTGAAGGAGCTGACACTCACGGAGTCCTTTATCAAGGGGACATCCAGTGTCGGCGGTATTGCCGGGAGCATCAGCAGTAATACTACCCTCCACGGCTGTGCCTCGTTTGCCACCGTCATCGGTGAGAATGTCGTTGGTGGCATTGCCGGACACACGGCGCTCGCCTCCTCGGGCGCCGAGACCTCCGTTACCGCCTCTCATAACGGCGGTACCGTCATCGCGACCCTGCGGGACGGTCAGGTGGGCGGCATTGTTGGCTTCAACGAGAGCGGGCACATCACCGCCTGCTACAACACCGGCGCCATCTATGGGGGCTCCCTCGGGATCGTCGGGGGCATCGTCGGTCAGAACAAGCTGTCTGTCACAAGCTGCTATAGCGTCGGTACGGTACAGCCCACGGGCAGAGCCGCCGGTGTGGTCGGATGGCACCGGGCGAATACCGTCACGGGCTGCTATTATCTGACGGAGACGGCGACCAGCGGGATCGGGATCAATAGTGCCACGGGCTCGGCCGAGGAGAAGACGGCCGCCGCCTTCGCGAGTGGCGAGGTCGCCTTCCTGCTGAACGGCTCCCGTCTGGTTCCCGAGGTGGGGGCGAGCCTCGCCTTCGGCCAGAGGCTTGGCGAGGAGGGGGAGCCCTACCCCGTGCGCAAGACCGCGGAGAATACGATCTATTACGGGTATATCTCCTGTAGCGAGGATGCCGTGCCGCTGTATACCAACCGGAGCACGGCCACTGCCACGAGGCCTGCCCACGATATGGGAGAAGCGACCTGCGAGACGCCTGCGACCTGCAAGAACGGCTGCGGTCACACCGTCGGGGAGGCTCTCGGGCACGATATGAGTGAAGCGACCTGCACGGCACCTTCGGTCTGCCGGCGTGGCTGCGGTCACACCGTCGGGGAGGCCCTCGGGCACGATATGAGTGAAGCGACATGCACGGCACCTTCGGTCTGTCGGCGCGGCTGCGGTCACACCGTCGGGGAGGCCCTCGGGCACGATATGG
>JAZSGE010000120.1:0-3305 GCA_045532575.1 Eubacteriales bacterium
CGAGAGGAGGAGAAACGGCGGCAGAAGTGCCCCGAGAAGATAGGTGTTCAGAAATTCAAGCAAGCGCATAGCAGTACCTCGTTATACTGTATGCGTCCTCTGTTTTTTCTATGATCTCGTTTTCCTTTCCCCGCAAGTAAAAAACCACTCGCTGTGCGAGTGGTTTTTTCGTTGAGATTCAACCCTCCTTCGGGAGGTCAGGGATCTCAATTTCCCCTTCGCTCTTCTCAAAGGCCTTGATCTCCTGCCGTATCAGGTACAGGATCTCGCCGTTGGCAGAGCGACCGTAATACTTCGAGATATAATGGAGCTTGTAATGAAGCTCGGGATCGATCTCAATACCCAAATGCTTATTTGCCTTGTTTCTCATAAGAATCTCCAAAATAATCTTAATACAAGTATATTTTAAGATTATTTTGTGCTATAATGTTAACGGTATACTTGATTTAAGTATACCAAAACTTTCGGAGGATGTACTTATGAAAATTGCGGTTATCGGATCGAGAAGTATTAAAAACATGGATATCGGTAGGTATATTCAAGGCGCGGATGAAATTGTTTCGGGGGGTGCCCGCGGTGTAGATACCTATGCGGCGGAATATGCGCAGAAAAACGGACTAAAGCTCACGGTATTTCTCCCCGAGTATACAATCTATGGCCGCGTGGCACCGATCGTGAGAAACAAGAGCATTGTAGAGTATGCCGATAAGGTCGTGGCTTTTTGGGATGGGAGTTCGAGGGGAACACATTCGGTCATTATGTATGCTCGGAAGATCGGCAAGCCCTGTGAGGTGATTCTTTGCCGTTGAATATCAGCTTCCCCCGTCACTTCAAGCAACGCAAAAAGAAAAACCACTCGCTGTGCGAGTGGTTTTTCCTATTTTACTGCGCCGTACCGCGCAGCTTGGCCGCCTGAGCCTTCAGGCGGGTGGGAGTATCGAGAATGCGCTTGCGCAGGCGCAGCGATTTCGGCGTGATCTCCATCAGCTCGTCATCGGCGATGAATTCGATCGCCTCCTCGAGCGACATAGTACGGGGCGTGATGAGGGTCAGGGCCTCGTCGGCGCCCTTCGAGCGGACGGCGGTCAGGTGCTTCTTCTTGCAGACGTTGACCGAGATATCGCCCATCTTGGGGTTCTCGCCCACGATCTGACCCTCGTACACCTGCACCGAGGGGCCGACAAAGAGCGGGCCGCGGTCCTGCGTGTAGTAGAGGCCGTAGCTCGTGGTCTCGCCCGTTTCGCTGGCAACGAGCGACCCCGTGAAGCGCACGTTCACGTCGCCCTTGTAGGGGGAATAGCCGTCAAAGATGGTGTTCATGATGCCCTCGCCGTGGGTGTCGGTGAGGAACTCACTGCGATAGCCGAAGAGGCAGCGCGAGGGGATGCGGTAGAAGAGGCGCTGGCGACTGCCGCGCAGCTGCATATCCAGGAGCTCGCCCTTGCGCGCGCCGAGCTTTTCCATGACGGCGCCGAGGTATTCCTCGGGCACGTCCACCTCGAGGCGCTCCATCGGCTCGCACTTTTCGCCGTCGATCTCCTTATAGAGGACGCGCGGCGTCGAGCAGCAGAGCTCATAGCCCTCGCGGCGCATGTTCTCAAGGAGGATCGAGAGGTGCATCTCGCCGCGCCCCGCCACGCGGAAGCAGTCGGTGGTCTCACCGTCCGACACGCGGAGCGAGACGTCGCGGAGGAGCTCGCGGTAGAGGCGCTCACGCAGATGGCGCGAGGTCACGTACTTGCCCTCGGTCCCGGCAAAGGGGCCGTCATTGACCGAGAAGGTCATCTCGATGGTCGGCTCGCTGACCTTGACGAACTCGAGCGATTCGGGCGCATCCACCGCCGAGACGGTATCGCCGATCGTGATGTCGGCCGCCCCCGAGAAGCAGACGATATCCCCCATCCGCGCCTCGGTGACGGGAACGCGGCGCAGGCCGTCAAATTGATAGATCGAGACGATGCGGGCACGGTCGTGCTTCTCCTCGTCATGGTAGTTTGTGATGATGACGTCCTGGTTCTGACGGAGCACACCGCGCTCAATGCGGCCAACGCCGATCCGCCCGACGTACTCGTTGTAGTCGATCGAGGAGACAAGGAGCTGGAGGGGCCCCTCGTCCTCGCCCTCGGGCGCAGGAATGTAGTCGATGATGGTATCAAAGAGGGGGGTAAGATCGGTGCCGGGCTCAAACTGCGAGAAGGAGGCCGTGCCGGCGCGCCCCGAGCAGAAGAGCATGGGCGAATCGAGCTGCTCATCGGTGGCATCAAGATCCATCAAAAGCTCAAGCACCTCCTCCTCGACCTCGTCAAGACGGGCGTCGGGGCGGTCGATCTTGTTGACGACCACGATCACGCGGTGGTTGAGCGAGAGGGCACGCTCAAGGACGAAGCGGGTCTGGGGCATCGGGCCCTCGGCGGCATCGACAAGAAGAATAACACCGTTCACCATCTTGAGGATGCGCTCGACCTCGCCGCCAAAGTCGGCGTGGCCGGGGGTATCGATGATGTTGATCTTGGTGTCCTTGTAATAGACAGCGGTGTTCTTCGCAAGGATCGTGATCCCGCGCTCTCTCTCGATGTCGTTCGAGTCCATTACGCGGTCGACCTTCTCCTGGTTTTCGCGGTAGATGCCGCCCTGGCGGAGCATCTCGTCAACGAGGGTGGTCTTGCCGTGGTCAACGTGGGCGATGATAGCAACGTTGCGTAAATCGGTACGTTTCAACTTTCTTTCCTCTTTTATTTAACATTTTTAACTTAGATATTATATCACATCGGGGAAAAATTTCAATCCCTTTTGCGAAAAAAACGCAAAAAAGCCCCCTCTCTCCCACCGCCGTGGCTTGACAAAAGCGAAAAGAGCGTGTATAATCAAGTCGCAAGTGTGTGGCGCGGCCGCGCGATACCATGCCGAAAGGTAGTATCGTGAGGAAAGTCCGGGCTTCATAGGGGAAGGATAACGGATAACGTCCGCCGAGGGTGACCTCCGGGAAAGTGCAACAGAAATAAACCGCCGCGCAAGCGGTAAGGATGGAAAGGCGAGGTAAGAGCTCACCGATCCTGCGGTAACGCAGGATGCCATGTAAACCCTATCCGAAGCAACGCCTTTGGGAGGCACGCAAGTGCCACGGCTCCCCGCCGGCCCGATGGCGGCAGGAGGCAGCTCCGAGCCCTGCGGTAACGCATGGCAAAGATAGATGGTCGCGGCCCACGCAAGTGGGTACAGAACCCGGCTTACAAGCACAGTTGCAGAGAGGGCAATCGCCCTCTCTTTTTTATCTCTCCCCGTCTCCCCCCACCCCGTCTCCCCCC
>JAZSGE010000054.1:0-23631 GCA_045532575.1 Eubacteriales bacterium
CCTCGGGGATGCCGGCCTCGGGCTTGCCGACAAGGTCGGCGCCGACGTCGGCCGCCTTTGTGTAGATGCCGCCGCCAACACGCGCAAAGAGCGCGATCAGCGAGCAGCCGAGGCTGTAGCCCGTCAGGATCTGGACGGCAGAGCCGAGGTCCTTCGTGATGAGGCAAACAACGATCGAAATGAGGGTAAGGCCGAGAAGGCCGAAGCCGACGACCGAAAGGCCGAGGACGGCACCGCCCGAGAAGGCGGTCTTCAAAGCGCCCGACATGCCCTCGGCATGCGCCTTGACGGCGGTCCTTGCGTTGGCCTTGGTGGCGATGAACATGCCGATCCAGCCGGCCGCCGCCGAGAAGCAGGCACCGATGATGAAGCAGATGGCCGCCTGCCAGCCGATCCCCTCGGCGCCCTTGAGCGCAGGGATGAAGCCGAGCACGGTCAGGAGGATGCCGATCCCGGCGACAAAGGGAATGATGAGCTTATACTCGCGGATGAGGAAGGTCATGGCACCGTCATGGATGTGCTTGTGGATCTCCTCGACCCTCGCATTCCCGACGGTAAGGCGCGAGACCTTGTGGAAGAGGACAAAGACGTAGCAGAGCGTGATCGCGGCGGCAAATGCCACAAGGATCAGCGGAAGATAGGTGGTGGTAAACATAGAGTTACTCCTTATAAGCAGAAAGCAAGCCCTGCCCCGGGCAGGGCTTGCCTATTTTTCTTGTGATCAGACGCCCGAATAGGCGGAGAAGCCACCGTCGATCGGGAGGACCACACCGGTGACGAAGGAGGCACCCTCGGAGAGGAGCCAGAGCAGACCGCCGAGCAGCTCCTCGGCCTCGCCGAAGCGCTTCATGGGCGTGGCGGCCAGGATCTTGCCGGTACGGGCGGTGGGAGTGCCGTCCTCATTGAAGAGGAGAGCACGGTTCTGCTTGGAAACGAAGAAGCCGGGGGCGATGGCGTTGACACGCACGCCGGTGCCCGCAAAGTGAACGGCCAGCCACTGCGTGAAGTTCGAGACGGCGGCCTTCGCGGCGCTGTACGCCGGGATCTTCGTGAGCGGACGGTAGGCGTTCATCGACGAGATGTTCAGGATGTTACCGCCCTTGCCCGACTTGGCCATACCCTTGGCAAAGATCTGGGTGGTAAGGAAGGCGGCCGTCACGTTCAGGTCGAAGACAAAGCGGATGCCGTCGGGCTTCAGCGAGAAGAAGTCCTTCTTGTCGGGATCGGGAAGATCCTCGGCCTCGTAGTACTCGTTGTCGGTGGTGGCACGGGGGTTGTTACCGCCGGCACCGTTGATGAGGATATCGACCTCGCCGAGCTCGGCAAGCACGGTCGCGTGGGCGGCCTCAAGGCTCTCGGGATCCAGGCAGTCGGCCACGACCATAATGGCAGTACCGCCCGCCTCGCGGATCTTCTCGACCACGGCATCGCCGTTTTCCTTGTTGCGGTCGATGATGGCGACCTTGGCGCCGCAGGCGGCCAGGGCCTCGGCAAAGGACGAGCAGAGAACGCCGGCACCGCCGGTGATGGCGGCAACCTTGCCGGTCAGGTCAATGGTAAAGGGCAGCTTCATATTGAAAATCTCCTTTGAAATTTTATTTTTCTGTCATTGTAATTGTAGCACGGAATCAGTCGTCCGTCAAGAGGATCTTAGCACCTTCCGAGCGATAAAGGGCAAAGAGAACGCGCATGACCCGTGCGGCCGAGGCGAGCGGGATCGGGACGGGGCCGCCCGTTACGACGGCCTCGTAGAACTCGCGGATGGCGATCGCGTGTCCGTGACCCCAGCAGCTCTTGCCGACGAGAGGGACGAGCACCTCCTCGGTGTCCATACGCACACCGTTTTTATAGATGTGGCCGTCCATCCCCGTGATGCGCACACCGTTCTTTGTCGCCACCTCGTAGAAGTTCGGGGCATCGGTGCCGTAGTCGTTCGTGGCGTAGAAGCAGATCTTGCCGCCATCGGCCAGGTTGACGAGGAAGGCCGCGTTGTCCTCGACCTCGGAGAAGGCGGTGTTTTCCCAGTTGGCGATCTCGCCCTGCACCGAGGCGATCGGGGCGGGGAAGGCGTTCAAAAGGAGGTCGAGCGTGTGGATCGCCTGATTGATCATGGCGCCGCCGCCCTCGCGGGCCAGGCGACCGTGCCAATCGTCGGCGGTGTAGTAGCGCTCACCCCGGTGCCAGGTCACCATGGCGCGTGCGGCCACAGCACCCCCCTCCTCCTCGATGAGGTGGTAGAAGAGGCGGTTGGCGGCCGTGCGGCGGTTCTGGAAGGAGACGGTGATCCTTGCCGTGCTTGCCGCCTCGGCGGCCATGAGCGCATCCAGCTCCTCCCCCGTGATGGTCGCGGGCTTTTCGAGGTAGACATGGATGCCACGGGCGAGGCACTCACAGGCCATCTCCTTGTGCAGGTCGTGCGGCGTGCACACGTGCACGACGTCGGGCGTTACCTCGTCGAGCATCTGTCTCCAATCGCTGAAGGTGCGCGCCCCCTTGGCGAAGGTCTCGGCAAGGGCCTCGGCGCGCCCGGGCTGTATGTCACAGAGCGCAACGAGCTCGGCGTAATCGGCCTCGCTGAGGGCGGCCGCATGGGTCTTGGCGATCGCGCCGCAGCCGATGATGGCGGCGCGTAAGCGTGTTTTGTTCATATTATTTCTTCCTTGCAAGGCTTTCTTTGATCTTTTCGTCGAGCAGCTCCTTGAAGCGCTTCCCGTCGATCGGGAGCTCGACCGTGCGGCCCTCCCAGCTCGAGAGATGCATGGCGTTGGCAAAGGCCACGCCGTCGATCCCGTCGGTGCCGGGGGCATAGATCGGACAGAGACCGAGCAGAGCATCGGCAACGTTGTTGATGATGCCCTTGTGCTGGGAATTCTCACCGTAGACGGGCAGGGACTTGGTGGTTACGGGGTTCTGACCCCATACCTCCTTGCAGGAGGTGCAGAACTCGCGCTCGTCGGTCTTTAGCATCGAAAGGGTGATCTTATTTTTGTCAAAGATGATGGTACCGCGCGAGCCGGTGATCTCAAAGCGGTTGGTGCCGGGCCAATCGGCCGTTGACGTGATAAAGGTGCCGGTTGCCCCGTTCGGGAATTCGACGTAGGTCGTGACGTCATCCTCAACGTCGATGTCATGCCATTTGCCGTAGTGGCAGAAGGAGTGGACGCGCGCAGGCTTCATGCCGAGGACCCATTGGTAAAGGTCGAGCTGATGGGGTGCCTGATTGTAGAGGACACCGCCGCCCTCGCCCTCCCAGGTGCCGCGCCACTCGCCACTGTCGTAGTAGCACTGGTTGCGGTACCAGTTCGTGATGATCCAGGAGGCGCGCTTGACTTCACCAATGACGCCGGCGGCGATCATATCGCGCATCTTGCGGAAGCAGGGGTTCATGCGCTGGTTGAACATCATGGCGAGCGGCACGCCGGTCTCCTTGGCAACGGCGTACATCTCCTCGACCTGCTGTGTGTAGACACCGGCAGGCTTATCGACGATCACGGCAACGCCGGCGCGCATCGCCGTGATGGCGCACGCGGGGTGCTGATAGTGGGGAACCTCGATCATCACGCAATCGAGCGCGGCCCCCTCTAGCATCGCCTCGAGCGACGGGTAGGTCGGGCACATCTCGCCGTAGGTCTTGCTCCATTTGGCAAGCGCCGCCTCGCTGGTATCGGCCACCGCCACGAGGGTACCGTTGCGGACGCCGCCCTCCTTGAAGATCTTGGTGTAGGCGGTTCCCTGATTGCCGACACCGAGAATGCCGAAGCGGACCTTCTTGAGCGTGCGGGGAGTGAAGACACCGGTCTCGCTCTCCTCAAAGCCGGCCTCGAGCAGGAGGCTCTTCAGCGCCTTGGCGGCATAGGCGAACGACTCGCGGTTGTTCTTGAAGCCCTTGCCGTTATCGGCCATATCGCGGTGGTCGATCGCGCCGTAGCCGACAAACTCGTTGAGGTGGGGCTCAAGCGTCAGATAGACCGCGGCATCGGTCGCATCGCTGTGGCGGAGCAGGATATCCTTGATACAGCCCTCGCCCTCGCCGGCGCCGGTGTAGATGCCCTCGTTATAGATCTTGGCATCCTTGATGTGGATGTATTCGAGCGCCTCCTTGGTGGCATCGTAGCCAACAATGGGGTCGTTCCCCGTGAAGATATAGTTGGCGGGATCCCAGATGCCGCGCAGGCCGGGCACCGAGGAGAGCAGGTCCTTGACGGCCGCCGGCCCCTCACCGTAGATACGGCTCTCGTTCTCATGGCAGAGGAGGAGACCCTCGCCCTCGGCATATTCCACCATGGCCTTCAGCCGGGCGATGACCTCGTCACGGTAGGCCTCGGGGGCCTCGCCCTCGGGGAGGAAGAAGCTGAACATACGGATGCGCGGAGTCCCGAGGAGCTTCGCCACATCGCAGGCGTGCTTGAATTTTTCAAAATGCGGCTCGAAGGGGGCGGTGATATCGTATTTGCCGATCGGCGAGCCGATCGAGGAAAGGCCGATGCCCGCCTCGGTGAGTGCCGCCTTGACGGCAAATAACTCCTCATCGGTAAGGTCAAGGATCCCCTTCCCGTCGATGAAGCGGGGCTCCATGCAGGTGACGCCCGCCTCCTTTAATGCCTCGATCTGCTCGAGGAGAGAGGGGGCCGCCTCGTCGGAAAATGCCGAAATGATATACTTCGCCATTGCAGAGCTCCTTAAGGCTTACTTGCCGAAGATCGGGGCGAGGTTCTTGAAGCTCTTGGCCATCTCGGCGATCGAATCACCCGATTCGGGGGCATTATCCTGCTCGACGAGCGCGTAGGGAATGCCGGTCTCGATGCAGGCATCGTAGATGCGCTTCATATCGATCACGCCCTCGCCGCAGGGGCAGATGGGGCCCTGGGGGAGGGAGAGCATATCCTTGAAGTGGATGTTGACGATGCGCCCCTTAAGGCGATGGATGTACTCGACGGGGTCAAGACCCGCATAGGTCGTCCAGTACACGTCGTGGATGAAGTTGAACTCGGGATATTCCTCGATCATGACCTCGTACATCGAGGTGCCGCCAAGGTCAAGGAACTCGCCCGAATGGTTATGGAAGGCAAAGGTCATGCCGGCGGCATTGATCTTCTTGGCGGCCTCACGGAGAGCATCGAATCTCTCACGGGCGGCGCCGATCTCGGTAAAGCGGCCAAGACCGCCGATGCCGATCTCCGAGCAGCCGAAGAGGCGGTTCTCGGCGATCAGGGCGTCGGTATCGTTGACGATACGGTCGTAGGGATTATGGGTGCAGGTTACGGGCAGGTCAAATTCGGCGACACAGGCGGCAATGTCCTTGGCGGTGATAGCGGCGCCGATGCCCGAGATCTGAACGATGTCGTAGCCGATCTCCTTTACGCGGCGGAAGGCATCACGCAGGCCCTCCGGGGTCTCGCAAAGATCGCGGATGGAATAAAATTGTGCACCAAGCTTCATAACAAGCTCCTCATTTCTTTAAAAATTGGGCAAAAGGCCCTGTCACCCTTATTATACAGAAAAAATTGACCGTTTTCCATTGCCGAAATTGTCAAAACTATTGCAAATATTGCTCTCGGGTGCTACAATGGAGGTAACAGATCTGCAAGGAGAGAGCCATGGATTCGTACGTTGCTGAGGAATATTCCGGCATACGCTTTTATCATTCGGTGGATGAGCATCCCGTGCCCGCCGTGTTTTCGCGCCATTGCCATACGCATTACGAGATCATTTATGTGGTGCGCGGTGCCGGGAATTACGTGGTCGAGGGGGAGAAGTACGACCTCCGCCCTGCCACCCTGATGTTCTTCCGCCCCGGGGAGTTCCACTATGTGGACGTCCGCCGGGAGGAGCCGTACGAGCGGTATGTCTTTCATTTTACGGCAGAGGGGGTGCCGGCCGCGGCGGCGGCGCTGGCACGCCTTGAGGAGAAGCCCCTCGGCGAGGGCAATTTTTACTCGATCGCCGATGTGCCGCTCACGGTCCAGCCGCTCTTTGAGCGCTTTGAGAGGACGATCGGCCTGCGGCGCGAGGAGGCCGAGTCGATCTCGCGGCTGCTTCTTTCCGAGCTTTTACTGCTCCTTTCGCTGACGGCTCCGAAAAAGCACAGCAAAAAGAAGGAGGAGCCCCTCGGCGCCCGTGTCATCCGCTATGTCAATGCCCATATTGCCGAGCCCTTGTCGCTTGACGAGATCGCGGGCGAGTTTTACGTCAGCAAATACTATCTGTGCCGCGCCTTCAAGCGCCATAACGGTATCTCGATCCTCGGTTATATCAACGGTAAGCGCGTGATGATGGCGCGCCAGATGATCGAGAGCGGAGAGGTGGCCGCTGTGGTGTCCGAGCGTGTCGGCTTTTCGGATTATTCGACCTTTTACCGCGCCTATCGCAAGGCCTACGGCCATGCCCCGACCGACGGGCGACGCCATACGGGGGGAGGGACACGCGCATGAACGAACGCTATCCGCTTTTGTATTCGATCGGGAGCCCCTCGGACCTGCGCGCCATGCCGGATGAGGCGATGCCCGCCCTTTGCGAGGAGATCCGCGCCTTTCTCATTGAAAATGTACCGAAAACGGGGGGGCATCTGGCCTCGAACCTCGGCGTTGTCGAGCTGACGGTGGCGCTCCACCGCGTGTTCGATACACCCTCCGACCGTCTGATCTTCGATGTCGGCCACCAATGCTACGTGCACAAGCTCCTGACAGGGCGCCGCGAGGCCTTCGCGGATCTGCGGAAGCCGGGCGGCCTTTCGGGCTTTACGAGGCGGGAGGAGAGCGAGTATGACGCCTTCGGCGCCGGGCATTCCTCAACATCACTCTCGGCCGCCCTCGGCTTCGCCCGTGCCGATCAGCTGGCGGGGCGCGATTGCTTTACTGTTGCTGTTGTCGGTGACGGCGCCTACACCGGCGGCATGATTCACGAGGCACTCAACAATTGTGCGCCCGATCTTCCGCTCATCATTGTCCTCAATGAGAACGAGATGTCGATCTCGCGCAATATCGGCGGCTTTGCCCGCTATATCGCCGGGGTGCGCAATTCGCGCCATTACCGCCGCGCCAAGAGCTTTACGATACGCCTTTTGCCGCGTATTCCGCTTATCGGTAAGCCCTTCTACCGTCTTCTGCGTGCCATCAAGCAGGCGATCAAGAACCGCCTCTATTCCTCGAACTACTTCGAGGAGATGGGGCTTTACTACCTCGGCCCCGCCGACGGGAACGATTACGCCGCGACCGAGTACCTCCTCCGCGAGGCCAAGCGCAAGAACGAGAGCGTGATCCTCCATCTGTCAACCAAAAAGGGGAAGGGCTACGCCCCGGCCGAGGAGGCCCCCTCGCAGTACCACAGCGTGTACCCCGAGGTGCGCGAGGGCGTGCGCTTTCCCGAGGCGGCAGGGGAGTGCCTGACGGCACTCGCCGCCGAGGATACCGCCATCACCGCCATCACGGCGGCGATGCGAGAGGGCACGGGGCTTACCCCCTTCTTTGTCGCCCATCCCGAGCGCGCCTTTGACGTCGGTATTGCCGAGGCACACGCCCTGACCTTTGCGGCCGGGCTGGCCGCCGCCGGGATGAAGCCCTATGCCGCCGTGTATTCGACCTTCCTCCAGCGTGCCTACGACAATATTCTGCACGATGTTGCGCTGCAGTCGCTCCCCGTCCGTGTCCTCGTTGACCGCGCGGGGCTCTCGTCGGGGGATGGGCCGACCCATCACGGCATCTTTGATGTGGCCTTCCTCTCGCATATCCCGGGGATGACGGTCTATGCCCCTGCGACCCTCGGGAGTCTGCGGGCCATGCTTGCCGATTCGCAAGCGGCCGAGGGGCCCCTTGCCATCCGCTACGAGAACCGTACCGAGGACGAAACGATCCTGCGTGCCTTCTATCCCAACAGCGATTACACGGCTTACGGCGTGCGTCCCGAGGCATCCTTCCCCGATGAAGCGAAGGACGGCGTGATCCTTGCCTACGGTGCCATCACCGCCGAGGCGCTCCGCGCCGCAGAGCAGCTCCGCGCCAAGGGGCTTTCGGTCTTCGTCGTGCTGCTCGAAACGCTCGCCCCGTACGCCTTGACCGCCGAGCGGCTTCTGCCTTATCTTGCGTCATCGGCGCGCATCGTCTTCCTCGAGGAGGGCATCCGCGACGGCGGCGCCGGGATGCTGATTGGCGATCGTCTCGCCGCCCTCGGTGTCAAGGCAACCTATACCGTCCTCGCGATCGACGGGCATTTTGCGTCGCCCGATCACATCACCGATCTTCGCACCTATTGCCGTATCACGGCAGAGGACGTGGTGGCCCTGTTCTGAAGGTAAAACAAAAAACGGAAGGCAAAACCTTCCGTTTTTTGTTTTATGCCTTCCCGGAGCAGCCGAAGAGGCGCATCTTCTTGATGACCTCGCGGCGGATCTCGTCGCGCTTGCGGTTGCGGATGGTGAGGTAATCCTCGCCGGCCTCAAGGCCTGCCTGCATGGCACGGCAGCCGGCGAGGCAAAGGTCGGTGAAGATGTTGACCTTCGAAATGCCGCCCTTGACACAGGAGATGAAGTCATTATCGGTAAGGCCCGAGCCGCCGTGAAGCACGAGGGGCGTTTCGATGGCGGCGCGGATCTCGGCAAGACGGCCAAAATCGAGCACCGGCGCGGTCTTGTACGCGCCGTGCGCCGTGCCGATGGCAATGGCCAGCGCATCAACGCCGGTGGCCTCGGTGAATTCGCGCGCCTCGGTGACCGTGGTGTAGCGGTCGGCCTCGCCCTTGACGTTGGCATTGCCGACGTGCCCGATCTCCCCCTCGACCGTCACGCCGAAGGAGTGGGCGATCCTGACCACCTCGCAGGTGGCGGCGAGATTTTCCTCGGGAGAATTGAGGCTCCCGTCAAACATAATGCTCGAGAATCCGAGGCGGAGCGCCTCCATGCAGCGGTCAAAGGTCAGACCGTGGTCGTAGTGCACAACGACCGGGACCGAGGCGCGCTTGGCCGCGGCGATCATGGCGGGGGCGATGAGCTTGAGCTCGCCGTAGGGCAGGAGGATCTCAGCCGTGCCGATGATAACGGGCGAGCGCTCGGCCTCGGCCGCCTCGATGACGGCATCGAGCATATCGGTGTCGGTCGTGTTGAAGAGGCCAACGCCGTAGCCACCCTTGCGGGCGGCGGGCAGGATCTCATTGAGTGTAGCGATCATAACAGTTCCTTTCTTTCATACAGGGCTTCCATCTCCCACAGCTGTGCGAGGGGGCGCATTCCGCTGACGGCATCGGCGGCCGAGAGGCTTGCGGCCGCAGCCAGCGAGCCGAGCCGCAGAAGGCGGTCATCGTCGTAGCCGTGTGTGAGGGCGTACAGTGCTCCGGCGCAGAAGGCATCGCCCGCCCCTGTTGCGCCCGCAATGTATCCTTCGGGGAGGGTAAGCGAGGGGACGGCAGTGAAGCCGCCGCCCCTTGTGTGGCATACGCCAAGACCCGGGCAATGCAGAATGACCTTCTCGCGTACGCCGAGGGCAAGAAGCGCCTCGGTCAGCGCGTGGAGCTCCTTCTGCCTCGGATGCTTTCCTACCGCGATCCCGGTCAGCGCCGCCGCCTCCAGCTCGTTAATGATCAGAACATCAACATAGGGGAGGGCGGGCAGGACGGCGGTCTTATAGCGGTCGGAGGGCTCGCTTATAAGGTCGATCGAGGTGCGGATGCCGCGCTCCTTGGCGTGGGCGAGGAGGCGCGCCGAGCGACAGCCGTACTCGGCATCGGGCGCATCCATGGCATCCATAAGGAGAAGATACGCTAAGTGCAGGTGCGAGGGTGCCAGCGCATCAAGGTCAAAATCGTCAACATCGAGCAACGCCCCGGCGCCCGGCATCGTAAAGAAGGTGCGCTCACCGCCGGCGACGTTCATCACGTCGGTGAAGCTTGTGGGCGCCTCGGGGGTCGGGAGCAGACAGGAGACGTCAAGCCCCGCCTCCTTCATCACAGCGGTCGCGTACTGCCCGTACTCGTCCTTGCCGATCCGCCCGAAGGTGCGAACGGGGAAGTCGGGGTCTATACGCTTCAGATCAATGCCCGTGTTCGGTACGGCACCCCCAACGCTTTGCGAGATCGAGCCGATCTTCACAAGGCGGCCGGCCTCGGGATAGACGGGGATAGTCTTGATAACGTCAACAAGGATCGTGCCCGCGAGCACAAGGGCGGGCGCGGTCTTCTTCACATCAGTTGGCATCGGGCACCAGGGGACCGGCCAGCTCGCGCAGGTAGAAGAGGCGACCCGGGATGGTCGGGATAAAGCTCGAGGCGATGTGGCGCGTCGGGCCGTAGCGGAGCGTCATCCAGAAGCTCATGCCCTGCCACTGCATACCGCGGCCAAGCACGCCGTCGGCACCGCCGATGGCGTAATCGGCAGAGAAGAGGATGGCGGGGCCCACCGTGTTCGCAAAGCAGGGGATGAGGGTCGTGCGGCTGGCGAAGGAGGTGATGGCGTTCTGCTCGATGGTCAGAGGATGGAGCTTGACACCGATGCGGTAGGGCTCCTTCATCCAGGCCTCGTCGCTGTCAAACTCGGCGCCAATCTGGGGCTCCCAGAAGGCGATATGGCACATACGGCCGATGCCGTACACGAGGACGAGCTTGGCGCCCTCCGCCTTCAGGGCGGCGATCTTCTCGGGGTAGGTCGGCAGGTTCGCCTTGGTGGCAAAGTTGCGCTGAGTTACGGGAACCGTCAGCTCGCCAAGGGGATGATAGAAGGCGTTCTCCATCGCGGTCTGGAAGGAGGCCTCCCCCGTGATGGTGTTGCCCTCGGCATCCGCCCACTCGTCCATATTGAAGCAATAGACGTGCTTGCAGTCGACCTTCCACTCGGTCAGGAAGTAGACCGCCCAGTGGTACATGCCCATCGGGCCGACGGGGAGGATAAAGGCGATCTTGCGCCCCTCGTCCTTGGCAGCCTTGATCTCACGTGCGATCTCGTGGCCCATCTTGACGTTGAACTCCTCAAGACCCGCGCACTCGACGGGGGTGAAGGCGGGGTTCCAGAAGGGCTGGGGCTCCGAAACGCTCTCGGGCGGGCAGGAGCAGAGACGGTCGATCTTCTCCATATCCCAGCCGGCGGGGTAAAAGCCTTCAAGAAGGCTGCCTTTGACGGTAGAATTGAAATCCATGGTGTTGTCCTCTCTTTCGTTATTTCGGTCAGGGGAGCAGGCGCTTGGCCGTGCCCTTGAGATAAACCTGGCACATAGTAAAGCCCTCGGCATAGTCACAGCCGCACTGGTAGCCGCGGTAGCGCGAGCAGGTGCGCACCATATCGGCAAAGTCGATGCCGTCGTGGTCGCGCATCCACTTCAGCTGGCTCTCGTGGCACTCGAGCATCTCGATCTTCTTGTCGATGCACTCCGAGATATCCACGTATTCGGTGGGGTTGAAGTTGACCCCGGCGAGGGTATCCATATAGTAGATCGGCACCATCCCGACCGTCCCCTTCTGCTTTGTGGGATAGTTCGGCAGGGTCGCGGTGAAGGCGGCATCGAAGACCAGCTTCGAGACCGAGGTGTGGTCGGGCATATAATCGTTCGGTGCGTGGGTGATGATCAGGTCGGGCTCGGCATAGCGGATCACGTCCACCATCTTGTCGCGCGCCTCCTTATTGTTCTCGAAGATGTCGAGATCGTGGAAGCCGCCCCAGATGACCTCATAGCCGCCCATACGGCCGGCACGGCAGGCCTCCTCGTGACGGATGACAGCGAGCTCGTCCGGAGGGATGATCACGTGCCCGAGGTTGCCGTCGCTCACGTGGCAAACGGTAACGCGGTCACCGCGCGCCACGCACTTCATCAGGGTACCCGAGCAGGCGATCTCCACGTCATCGGGATGAGCACCAATGGCAAGGATATTCATGGAAAACTCCTTTCTTTGAGGTAATATAGATTACTACACTCATTATAGCACGCCCCCTCTGACGCCGCAAGGCAAAGGCGTAGATAAAAAGAGTAAAAAAATCCACAATTTATTTTTGCGGATTATATTGAACTTTTTGACCGTCCGATGTATACTTAGACCATGGACACAAGGACAACGCTAAAATACTACCGCCATAAGATCGACGACCTCCTCGTGGTTTCCCGTATCGTGACCGTCTACTATTTTGAATTCGACAAAAGCTTCGCATCGGAGGGCGAGGAGCACGATTTCTGGGAGATGATCTACGTCGATAAGGGCGAGCTTGACTGCACGGCAGGGGAGGATACCCTGCTCCTTTCGGAGGGGGAGGTGCACTTCCACCGCCCGGGCGAATACCACCGCCATGCCGCCGGGCACCGCGCCCCGAACGTGGTCGTCCTCTCCTTTGAATGCCGCTCGGAGGCGATGCGGTTTTTTGAGGGGCGGACCATAAAGCTCGAGAGGGAGGAGCGCCGCCGGATCTTCGGCATTCTCTCGGAGGCCGCCGCCACCTTTGATATCCCTGTCAGCGATTACAAGAGCCGTAAGCTCCCTCTCCTCGAGGCTCCGATCCTCGGCGGCACGCAGATGATCAAAAACCGCCTCGAGATCCTCCTCATCTCGCTCCTTCGCAAGGCGTCCTCCACCCCGGCGGGCGGCGATCGCTTCCTGCGCGGCGGCGGTGCCGGCGGCCGCATTGCCGACCTGATCCTTTCGCGCATGGAGCAGGGGCTCACCGAGGGGTTATCGGTGGCCGCGCTCTGCGAGGGGATCGCGTACAGCCGTTCCTATATATTCAAGGAATTCCGCGCCGCCACGGGGCGCTCGATCGCCGATCAGTACAACGCCATGAGGATCGAGGAGGCCAAGCGCCTGATCCGTGAGCGCGAGCACACCTTTGCCGAGATCGCCGAGATTTTGCGCTTTGAATCGCCGAACTACTTCGGCAAGACCTTCAAGCGGTATGCCGGCATCACGCCGCGTGCCTACCGCAACCGCTACCGCGGAGAATAAAAAAGAAGCCACCGCTTGGCACGGTGGCTTCTTTTTTGACGAATTACTTCGCCGCTGCTTCTTTTTCGATGATGACCTCACCGTCATACGCGCCGCACTTCTTGCAAACGCGATGCGCAAGGATCATTGCGCCGCACTTGGAGCATCTCGTAAGAGCGGGCAGAGCGAGCTTCCAGGTGCTGGATCTTCTCTTATCTCTGCGGGCCTTGGACTGTTTTCTCTTCGGAACTGCCATTGTGATTACACCTCCTTGGTCAGTAAGCACTGTGTGCTGTATATATTTTTATTTTTTTGCATCCTGGTTGGTAGCGGCCTCCTCGGCACGGAGCTTTTCAAGCAGCGAGCCAAGCGAAGCCAGGCGGGGATCGGGGTCCGACGTGCGGCATCCGCAGGCCGTCGTGTTCAGATCGGCGCCGCACCGCGGGCAAAGACCGCGGCAATCCTCACGGCAGAGGATCTTAGTGGGGAAATTGAGCTCAAAGAGCTCGGAAAGCAGGGAATCGGCATCGAGGAAGCCATCCTCGGTCACCACAAAATCATCGTCACGCTCGTCCATATCCTCGGCCATCTGCGGCGTCACCACCGTCCTCTCGACGGCTAAGGAGAAGTCCCCGTCGACATCGGCAAGGCAGCGGGCGCAGGGCGCGGTATACGTGGCGGAAAGCGTGAGCGAGAGGCGGATGTACCCCGCATTGTTCACAACCTCGCCAAAGGCCGCCACGGGACCGCGGAAGGTAACACCGTACAGCGGGCTTTGAGGATCGGAGCTGAGGGCCTCGTCCATCGTGAGAGTGAAGTCGATCGCCTGAGCGCGGATCTCGCCGGCTAAGAGCGAACGAAGATCGAGTTTCATACTGCCTCCTACGTGTTGATCCTTGGCCAAAAAAGCCATAGCGCGCAACGCGTACAAATCATTATACCCAATATCTCGCCGCTTGTCAAGAGGGAAGAAAAAAATATTTTCGTAGCGGCCGCTCAATGCGCGCTCTTCTTCTTTTTCGGTACGGCCTTCACTCACTCATGCCCCAAAAAGGCGGCGAGGACACAGAAAATTCATTTGACAGCCGCCCCTTGGTATGGTACAATGCAACTAATGAAAGAAAAAGGCGGTGGCTTTATGCAAAAGGCCGGCAGGATCGTCAAGATCACCATTCTTATCCTTATATTCAGCGTGGCGGCGGCCTTCCTCTTCCGCTTCTGGCTCGGCTCGCATTACCCCGAGTCCATGCGGCGCCTGATCCCCACAGCACCGCTTTGCGATGCGTACGCCAAGGGGACGCTCGAGGTCAAGGCGCAAGAGATCCGCATCGATTACGAGGACCCCGAGGAGGGGCTCTTCTTTGCCGGGCATATGCTGGTCGCCCCCGCGACGGGGAGCCTGCAGGTCACCGTCCGCTATAACCGATCGACTCTCGCGACGCTCGCGGAACGCTACGGTGAGTCCTTTGATCCCGAGGCCGAGGCCCCCTTCACCTATCGGATCTTTTGCTGTACCGATGCCAATGAGGAGGGGACCGAGCTTGTCGGCACCACCCACGCCCCCTTTGCCACGCTTGCCGATGAATTTGCCATGTACCGCTATGAGCGCCTGGCCTTTGAGGGGCTTTCGCTTGACGGTGTCTTCTGGGTGCGGCTCGACATCTACCGCACGGGGGCCGATGCGCCCGAGGGAAGCATCTATATCTACGAAAACCACGAGAAATACAACGAATTTACCGAATACGAGATCGAAAACGGAGAGCTTTCGTAATGGACTATCGCTATCAGCCGCGGCCCGCAAACCGGAATGCCACCTGGCTCCTTACCGCCTTTGGGCTCGCCGCCCTTGCCTTCCTCGGCCTTGGGATGGGGAACGCCTTTTCCCTGCGCTCGGTCTGGCACCTGGCCTTCCTTCTGTGCGGCGTTGCGGCGCTCTTTGTCTTTCTGCGCTATTTCTCCTCGTGCTACCTCTACACGATCACCTCGGAATGGGGGGAGCCTACGCTGATCGTCTCGCACGTGCAGGGGAAGCGCCTTTCGACCCATTGCCGCTTGTCGCTGTCGCACCTCCTCCGCGTGGTGGAGGTCCCCGACCCCACATCCCCCGAGGGGCGCGCCGCACTGGCGGAATTCGCCACCGAGCGCATCCGGTATTCCTATCTTGCCACCATCGGCAACGCCCCCACCCAGATCCTCTACGGGCGTGAGGGAGGGCAGCGCTTTGCCATCCGCATCGAGGCGGATGCGGCCTTTATGGCCGCCCTTGCCGCCGCGAAGGAAAGTGCGGGAGCCTACACCTACGATGCTCCCGAGGAGGAGGTGCCCCTTGACGAATGAGACACGGGCGCGCCTCTTCGAGGCCGCTGAGAAAGCACGCGCGGCCGCCTACGCTCCCTATTCCGGCTTCACGGTCGGGGCGGCGCTCCTTGCCGAGGACGGGCGCCTCTTTACGGGCTGTAACGTGGAAAGCGCCGCCTTTTCGCCCACCCTGTGCGCCGAGCGCGTTGCCCTCGGGGCGGCCGTTGCCGCCGGGGCCCGTCGCTTCCTGGCGATCGCCGTTGTCGGAGGCCATGGGGAGCACCGTGAGGATTGCACTCCCTGCGGCGTTTGCCGCGAGACCCTTTCCGAGTTTGCGGATGACGGCTTCCTTTTCCTCTTCGAGAGCGGAGGGGAGAGGTGCGAGATGCCGATGTCCGATCTCCTCCCCCGGCGCTTCAAGCTCAAATAAAAGAACCGTGTGCGGCAGAGAGCCGCACACGGTTTTTCCTTTATATCCAAGGGAAAGGAGATACAGTGTCAAGAAATCTTGAAAAGTGTCAAAAAACGGGGAAAACTGAGATTTAATTTTTGAAAAAACCAAATAAATCAAGGGAAAACCAAGTAATACAAACGTTTCTCTATCAGAGTACCCGGTCAAGCGCCGCAAAAAGGTCGCGGCGGATGGCGTCGACAGCATCGCCGTCACGCTCGTAATCGGTGAAGGTGCGGCACCCGCGCTCGATGAGCGCATCGGCCTCCTCGGGGGCGTATTGCCGCAGAATGCGGAATAACTCCCAGTCCTCGGCACCGGCGCGCTGGCCGTGCGAGCGCACGGTCTCGGCCACACCGTCACCGGCGGGATACACGATGTTCTGGTTGCCGGCGGGCCCGGTGTGATAGGTCGCGTTCCGGTCGGCAAAGACATGGTAGCCCCAATGCAGGAAGCCGTAGAAGCCGTAGCGGTAGCACATCCAGAAGGAGAGGCGGCCGACCGTCAGCGGCAGATCGAGAACGCGGTTCATGTGGTCACCCGCAGGATAACCGCAGGTGTAGAAGGTCATTTTCTCGCCCATCGCCTGATATTCCTGATAGATGGGCAGATATTTCTCGTAGATCGCCTGCTTGATGCACCAGATGTCGGGGCCACCGCCGACGTCGGTGGTCTCGAGCGGATCGTGGACGGGGAACTCGGGCATAAAGCGGCGGTAAATGGCGGCTAAGATGCGATAAGGATGCTCGTTGTAGACCTGCGGCTCGTCGACAAGAGGCTGGATGTACTTCTTCTGCCAGCCGTTCTTCTCGATGAGCTCGCGCAGGCGCTTAAAGTAAATAGAAAGCTGGCGGTAGCCCTCGCGGCTCGTGACGTCGGTCTCGGGATCCCAGATAAGATGCAGCCAGGTATCGTTCCAGACGGTCCAGTGTGCGATGTACGGGCCATAGAGGGCAGAGAAGCCCATCTCGTCCGCGATCTGCATCATCCGCTCGTATTCCGTGAAGTCAAAATCGACGATCTTGCCCTCCTCGTCACGGATCGGGAAGCCGCCCATGAGCGTTTTTTCGTTGCCCATCAGGGAGAAGTGGTTGGAGCGCATATCGAGCAGGTGACGGAGATACTCGCGGAAGATGCGGTAGTAGTGCTCGCTGTACAGCTCGACACCGTGGCAGGCGGCGATGTGCTCGGGGTAGATCCAGTTGCATACGATCAGCTCGGACTCGGTAACGCGCGGGAGGATCGCCTTGTGAACGGTGAGCGCCGCCGAAACGTCAAAGGTCACGTCGCCCGCGCGGACGGTGAGCGTGATCGTCTGCGTGCCGACGGGGGCATCGACCGCCACCGAAAAACGGATGTAAAGGGCAAGCTTGCCCTCGGCGAGGGTACCGTCGATCTCCTCCGTAATGTCATAGACGTTGAAGGGCGCCTTCGCGGTCACGAAATCGGCGACCTCCTCATAGTTGTCGGTCCGCCCCATGGTTCCGCGCGGCGCCGAGTTCTTTTCGACGAGGACGGGGATCAGCTGATAGGGGGTCACCGTGACACCGTTCGCCCCCGCGATCGAGAAGGCAAAGGGCGTCTTGGCCGTGAGGGTCTCGTCGGTCAGGATCCCGAAAAGCACGTTGCCGCCACGGGCGGCATCCAGCACGATCTCATGACGGGGCGTGCCGACGGTGTCGGTGGGGAAAAGCCAGGTGTTTTCCGAGACGGTGCGCACAGAAATCGTTTTCATACAAAGTTTCCTTTACATTTTTGTGTTTTGTTGAGTGGGTGCTCTATTTCAGAATATTTTCGCCATCAAAGAAAAAAGCGCCAAAGCCCTCTGCCATATGCCCGCCTGCTATAAGGCGGTCGGCGATGTGCACCTGCAGGCGGCTTTTTCGCGGCAGATCCGCGAGGCTTTCGTAGGTCTTGCCGAAGACGCGCCAGAGGTCGTGATCTGCTTCATCGATGGTGACATCAAAGATGTGGAAGTGCGAGGCGAACTGTGCGATGCCGCCCTCGGGCATCGCGGCCGCGATTTCGGGGTCGAGCAGCCAGGAGGCGCAGAAGAAGGGAACGGTATCCTCCGTAAAGCGATGACGGAAGAAGCGATAGGCGCGGCGATAGGCGTCAAGGCAATCCTCCCCGCGAAGCCGTCCGGAGGACGGGATGTGCGTTTTGATGATGGGGTCGCCCTTCTTGATGGTCCGCCCCCCGACCGTGACGTCGGGATAGGGGAAGGAGACCACGTGAAACTGCAGGCGCCCGAGAGAGAAGAGCTCGCGGCGGAGGAAAAGACGGTACCACCCGTGGAGTGAGACGGTGCCCACGATGCCGTGCGCGCCGATGCACTCGTTGACCTTATAGAGGAGATCGCGCGCCGAGGCCAGGAAGACCTCCTCGCCATGGGCTGTCACGTAGTCCTTTCGTTGCACAAGGAAGGCGTAGAGGACAAAGAGCGCATCCACGGTATACTCATGGATGCCGAGGGAGCGCCCGAGCTCCTCAAGGTGCGCGGCCGCCTCCTTGGTGTCGGGGATCCGTTTTTCTATGAATGCCTCGGCGGCATCGGTAAATACCGCCTCGCCGCCCTTCGCCGTGATGGCGCGCTCGGCAGAGGCAAGGGCCTCGATGTGCTCGGGGGGGAAACCGAGCTCCCGGGCAAAGGGAAGGATCGTCTGCATGGTAAGCTCCTTTTTGTGGGTGCTGAATTCACACCGTCGGATACCGCGGGGATCGCGCAGATCCACGGGCGCGTTCAGTTTCATTCTACACGTCTTCCCCCGAAAAGTCAACGCTTTTTGATAAAAAGCGAGGTGGCACGAAAAAAGTTTGTATAAGGGCGAAAAAGGTTGAAGCTCCCCCTTGCAAATGCGCGCGCCTTGTGATACAATAATAAAATCAAGAGCAACAGGAGACATCTATGAGCAAAGGGAAAAAGAAGACACCGCGTCTTGGCCGTCCCCCTGCACTTCTTTGGTTTTTCGCCTACCTTTTTTTGAGCCTCGTGTACCGCCTGCGCTACGGGGTACGCATCGACCGCTCGGGTGTCGGTAAGATCCGTGGCCCGGGGCTCGTCCTCGCGCCTCACACGGCGGAGGCCGACCCCTTTCTCATTGGGCTTGCCCTCTACCCGCGCCGCCCGAACTTTGTCGTCAGCGCCCATTTTATGGCGAACCCCAAGATCCGCTGGATCTTCAAGCGCCTGCACGTCATTCCGAAGCGGATGTTCTCCTCCGATCCCTCGACCATCCTGAACATCGGCCGTGCCAAGCGGGAAGGGAACCTCGTTGTCCTCTTTCCCGAGGGGCGCCTCCCCTGCTCGGGTCACTCGGTGCCCGTCACCGCGGGAACCGACGTCCTTTGCCGCCGCCTTGGCGTTGACGTCTACGTCGTCACCTGCAACGGTGCTTATCTCGCCTTCCCGAAATGGTCGAAGGTCAAGCGCCGTGGCCGGATCAACATCGAGGTGCGCCGCCTCTTTTCAGCGGACGAGCTCCCGATGCTTACCGATGCAGAGGTGAAGGAACGCCTCAACGAGGCGATCCGCCATAACGACGAGGAGGCGATGGCGGGCATCGCGTATCGCACGAGGACCCCGGCGGAGGGCGTGGACGGCATCCTCTACCACTGTCCCGAGTGCGACCGCGAGCTGACACTTACCGCCCACGGCGACCGCATCGACTGCACCTGCGGTGCCTCGGTCCGCCTCCGCACCGATTACCGCCTTGAGGGCTCGCGCTTTGCGACCCTTGGTGAATGGTTCCTCTGGCAGCGTGACGGGATCGACACCTCCCACCCGATGGAGGCCGACGTCCGCGTCGGCACACCGGGGGAGGACGGCTACATGAACGAGAACGCCGGCAACGGCCACGTTACCCTCTCCCGCGAGGGGATCACCTTCCGTGGCACCGTCAACGGAGAGGAGATCTCCTTCTCGCTCCCGGCCGACAAGATCGGCGGCATCCCCATTACCGTAGCGAAGCATTTTGACGTGTATCATAACAACCGTCTCTACTATTTCTACCCGGAGCCCGACAATCGCATCTCGGTCAAGTGGGTGGCCTACTACGACAAAATGCTCCTCGAAAAGAACGAACGCATTCCCGAAACCGTCTGATATGTAAACAAAACAATTCAAAATAAACAAGGAGAAACACACATGGATAGCAACAAACGCCCCGAAACTATGGAACGCATCACCACCATGGCGCTCGCCAATGCCTTTATTGAGGAACAGATCAAGTCGCTCCGCGCCAAGATCGGTGACCGCAAGGTCCTCTTGGCCCTCTCCGGCGGCGTAGATTCCTCGGTCGTGGCCGCCCTTCTTGTGAAGGCCGTCGGCAAGCAGCTGGTCTGCGTCCACGTCAATCACGGCCTGATGCGCAAGGGCGAGAGCGAGGCCGTCATCGAGGTCTTCCGTAATCAACTCGATGCGAACCTCGTCTACGTTGACGCCACCGACCGTTTTCTCGATCTCCTTGCCGGTGTTGCCGAGCCCGAGCGCAAGCGCAAGATCATCGGCGGCGAGTTCATCAAGGTCTTTGCCGAGGAGGCAGGGAAGCTTGAGGGCATCGAGTTCCTCGCTCAGGGCACTATTTATCCCGACATTCTTGAGAGCGACGGCGTCAAGGCCCACCACAATGTCGGCGGCCTTCCCGAGGATATGGATTTTGAGCTTGTCGAGCCCGTCAAGCTTCTGTATAAGGATGAGGTCCGCGTCGTCGGTGAAGCCCTTGGCCTCCCCCACGAGATGGTTTACCGTCAGCCGTTCCCCGGCCCCGGCCTCGGTGTCCGTTGCCTCGGCGCCATCACCCGTGATCGTCTGCACGCTCTCCGCGAGGCGGGTGCCATCCTCCGCGAGGAGTTCGATAACGCCGGTCTTGCCGGCAAGGTCTGGCAGTACTTCATCGCCGTGCCCGACGTCAAGAGCGTCGGCGTGAAGGACAGCAAGCGCTACGAGGGCTGGCCCGCCATCATCCGCGCCGTCAATACCACCGACGCGATGAGCGCCACCATCGAGGAGATCCCCTACGCCATTCTCCATAAGATCACCGACCGTATCACCAGCGAGGTCGACGGCATCAACCGCGTCCTCTATGACCTCACTCCGAAGCCTATCGGCACGATCGAGTGGGAATAAGCCAAAGGCTTATTCCCATTCGATCAACTATGATTGCCTATCGGCAAGTTATGAGTTATGATACGCTTCGCGTAGTTATGATGTGCCGGCGGCACGGTTTGAAGTAACAAGGCAATCATATCATAACGCTTGTGAAACAAGCTCATAACGTTTGGCAACGCCAAACTTATAACTGTAAACTTATAAATTAAAGAGGTTTATATGGCAGACAGTGTATTACGAACAAAATCCAAAGAATTTGCCAAAGACATAGTTTTTCTTTGCCGAAGTATGAAGAAAAACAATGTTGAGAGTGCATTGATAAATCAGTTAATGCGCAGTGGCACATCCGTTGGAGCAAACGTTCGCGAGGCACAGTATGCTCAAGGAACAAAGGACTTTATATCAAAGTTTGAAATTGCTCTTAAGGAATGTAATGAGAGTGAATATTGGCTTGAGCTTTTATATGAAACAAACAGCATTTCCCGAGCAGAATTTGATGATTTTCAAAAAAGATGTATCGAACTTCGCCGTATGCTCGTTTCATCGGTTACTACATTAAAAAGTAAATAAGTTTTTAAGTGGCTTGGAAAAATGTTTCCAAGCCACTTTTTTTGATAAATTTGTCAAATATAATTGGCAATATGAATTTTATGTGATATAATATGCGTGTCAAATATAATTGACAAGGAGGGGCTATGAACGACAAAATGAAGCAAGCCCGATTGGAGAAGAACTTATCTCAGACCGAGCTTGCAAAGAAGATTGGAGTTTCACGACAGACGATCAATATGATCGAAAACGGGGTGTATAATCCCACGATAGAATTGTGCATTCGTATATGCAAAGAGTTGGGCGTTACACTCAATGATTTATTTTGGAGGGAATGAATATGTTTTACGATGAAAGAATTGAAAATGTTAAGGGTAAAATAGCAAAAAGATCTATTCTTATAGCGTTTGCCATATCTTTCGTACTTGCAGAAATTCACTGTGTGAATTTGTTAAGAAACGCATCGGATGTTCGTTATTATTGGTTTGCGCTTCCTGATGTTATTATTTGTTTTAGCACGATTGTTACTCTGATTATTGGACTCGTTCGCCATATCATAATATCTAAGGACGAACGAACTGAAGCAGAACAAGGTAGTTTTTATAAGAAAGCTGCTTCAATACTTATAAAAATATCTTTAGGTGCTTTTGCTTTTGATATACCCATTGTTTTATACCTCGGTAAACCTCTTGCTTTTGCCGACAGCGGTCCAAGCGGTATTATCTATACGTTGCTTTTCATTATTGGAATATACGTAGTTTACAGCTTCAGAAAGAATGATATTTATTTCAACTATTCCATTATGGACAGCGACCATTATTATAAAGGCGTTTTTAAGAACATAGGCAAGCTCTCTCTGTACGCATTAGCTTTCCTCGGCATATCCGCAATATCTTTTATAGGAATCATTGCAATAAAAACGCCGGATTCCGCACGTGTTCTAAAGATTTTCTTGGATACGTTGGCATATTATGTTGGAGCTTTCATAGAGGTTGCACTTCTGTATCTCCTTTATTCATTCCTTGAAAAATGTAGCTACAATAGCGAAAACTCAATATCAAAATCTACTATTATCTCTTTAGTAGTTACAATCCTCATATATGCTGTTTACACCGCCGGCGTAATTTTTGTTGACTCCACAGCAATATCGCAGGCAACCGCCGTACAGCTTGTTTCAATAATGTCTACGCTTAATACTTATATCAAATTTGCGCTTCTGATTTTCCTCACATATTTCGGATATGAATATCAAAGAGTTCGTAAAAATAAGCTTCTCTCGGTTGCTTGTGTAACAATTCTTTTAAGCGAAACTCTGTCAATATTTATCGGTCAGATCTCCGGTAGCCTGATACTCGTATTTATGCCTGAGATAATGAGTCAGAATGCGTATATCATCAATCAGCTTCTCTCTACAATAAACGTCTCCATCGAGGATGCTTCAAGCCTTGCGAACATCGTAGGATTTGTGCTTATCATCTTCGCTCTTGTGAAGGATAAGCTCATCCACAGGGGCCATCGTTTTACAGTAGGCGCTTTCGCCGTTCTCGGCGGTGTTGAACTTTTTTTACGCACACAGGCGACTATCTTGCAAGTCAACATCTATCATTTTCTGGTAGAAATAATCGTGCTTTGTTATTTTGCTGTACTTGTAGCTTGTGTAGCAAAGAGAACAAAGAAAACATGATAATCATATTGCCTGTTTATTGCCTGTTTTACCGCAAGCCTCTTGTAATTATTCTGCCTTTATGGTATAATAAAGCAAAGGCAAAACGTTTTTACTTTCATCGTAAAGTGATTTGATCGCGCCAAGCAAGCTTGGCGCGATTTCACTACTTGTCCGCGGAAAAACAGAAAGGAGTATCACAGATGCCGGAAATCAAATGCCCCAAGTGTGGAGAGGTCTTTCAGGTGGATCAGATCGGCTACAACCGCATTGCGCAGCAGGTGCGCGACAAGGAATTTGCCAAGGAGCTGGAGCGCCGTGAGGGCGAAATGGCATCGAAGCGCGAGCAGGAGCTGGCGCTGATCCGATTGCAGGAGGAAAAGGAGTACACCGAGAGCCTTGGCAAAAAGGATGCGGAGATCACCGAGAAGGACCAAAAGATCGCCGAGCTGCAAGCAAAGCTCGCCGCAGGCGAGACCGAAAAGCGGCTTGCCGTGGCTGAGGCGGAAAAGAAAAAGGACGAGGAGCTTTCCAAAAAATCGGCAGAGGTGGCAAAGCTGTTGATGCGATTGGATGCCGGCGAGACCGAAAAGCAGCTGGCCGTTGCCGAGGCGGAGAAAAAGAAGGACGAGGAGCTCTCCCGGCGTGTGGCGGAGATCGCCGATCTGCGCGGAGAGC
>JAZSGE010000134.1:0-3372 GCA_045532575.1 Eubacteriales bacterium
CGACACAAGCTCGACCAGAACGGCGATGCCGAAGGCGGGGCCCATTCGGTCTGAGTAAACGGAAGACGCCTGGCCCCGGGGGGCAAGCCGTTTTTTATTGCTTTTTGTTCTCGGCACGGTAGGCATTCGGGGATTTTCCGGTCTTCTGTTTAAAGAAGCGGCTGAAATAATGCAGGCTCTTAAACCCGACCGAAAGCGCGATCTCACTAATCGGCTCCTCCGTAGTAAGGAGGAGCTCCTTAGCTTTTTCCACACGGAGAAGATTGACGTACTTCATGAGGGAGATCCCCCACTTTTCCTTAAACTTCGCCGAAAGATAGGAGGTTGAAAAATGCACCGTCTCGGCCAAACGCTCTAGGGTGATCTCCTCGTGAAGATGCCGCTCTACGTATTCGGCTACCGCCAGAAGATCGATCTCCTTGCGGTAATCCGAGAACGCCGTATAGGTGTCGCTCTGCTGCTGCGTTGCAATGCCAAGGGCACGCAAGAGGCGATACAGGAACAAAAGGAGCGCCGCCGAGGTGGCCTCATACCCGTAGGGGGCATCGGCCACCCCCTCGTGGAGGACCTCGCGGAGCGATGCGGCAAGGAGGGGCTCATAGTCGACATCAACATCCGTGGGAATGCTCGAAACCGCCTCAAGGAGAACGTCATCCTTGACGAGAAACTTGATCTCGGCAAGGCGGAGTCCGCCCCGTTGCACCATACCGTGCTGCATCATTGGGCGCGAAAGATACATATGCCCCTTTTGCGCCTCGACCGTGCGCCCATCGATCAGAATATCACCACGGCCACCCTTGCAATACATCAGTTGGAAGCAATCCTTATGAGAATGTTTTGCACAAAATCATACACCCCTTACACGTTTCCCCTTGCTTTTATCCAAGCAAAAAGGACATCTGCAAAAAACAGATGTCCTTTTTCTCACAGTATCTTCGGGATTGCTTACTGTCGCGGGAAGATGCTGTCGTTATCGTCCTTGTTCTGCCCGGAGTAGGGGAACTGCCGTGCAAATTCCTCCTCGCGGCGGCGTTCCTCCTCACGGCGGCGCTCCTCCTCGGCACGGAGGCGCTCCTCCTCCTTGCGCTTGGCATCCTCCGCATCGCTTTCCTGCTTCTTCGTCTCGGCGATCGCGGCGATCTCCTCGTAGGTAGCATCGCGCTCCATGGCGGCAAGGAACTGGTCGCCGTCCATCGTCTCGTATTTCAGGAGGAATTCGGCAACAAACTTCAGCTTATCGGCGTGTGCCGCCAGGATCTCCATGCACTTCTTGTAGGCATTGTCGATCAGCGTGCGGATCTCATCGTCGATCTCGGCCGCCGTCTTCTCGGAGTAGTTCTTACCGGAGGAGAAATCACGGCCAAGGAAGACCTCGTCGCTCGAATGCTCGGAGCCGTACAGCACGGTGCCGAGCTTTTCGCTCATGCCGTACCGTGTCACCATATTCCTGGCGACGGCCGTTGCCTTCTGAATGTCGTTCGAGGCACCCGTCGAGATATCGTCAAGCACCAGCTTCTCGGCCACGCGGCCGCCAAGCGACACAATGATATCGTCCAGCATCTCGCTGCGGGACATCACCATGCGGTCCTCCTCGGGAACGCGGAGCGTCACACCGCCCGCCGAGCCGGAGGGAATGATCGTGATGTGCTTGACAGGGTCGGAATGCTCACAGAAGTAGGAGGCCACCGCGTGCCCGGCCTCGTGGTAGGCACACAGCTTGTTGTCATACTCGGTGCGCACCTTAGCACGCTTTTTCGGGCCGAGAATGACCTTCATATACGCATCGTGCACATCCTCTCCACGGATGAGCGAGCGCCCGTGGCGCGCGGCCAGGAGGGCCGCCTCGTTCAGGAGGTTGGCAAGATCGGCGCCGGTAAATCCGACCGTCGTGCGTGCGATATGCGCAAAATCCACGCTCGAGTCGAAGGGCTTGCCCTTGGCATGCACCTTCAGGATCTCTTCTCTCCCCTTGATATCGGGGTAATTCACCGTCACCTGGCGGTCAAAGCGACCGGGGCGAAGGAGAGCGGGGTCAAGGATATCGGGGCGGTTGGTCGCGGCGATCACAATGATCCCCTCGTGCTTATCAAAGCCGTCCATCTCCACAAGGAGCTGGTTCAGGGTCTGCTCGCGCTCGTCGTGTCCGCCGCCAAGACCGGCACCGCGGTGACGTCCCACCGCATCGATCTCATCAATAAAGACGATGCTGGCCGGGCTCTTGCGCGCCGTATCAAAGAGGTCACGGACACGGGAGGCGCCAACGCCCACGTACATTTCCACAAAATCCGAGCCCGAGATCGAATAAAAGGGGACCCCGGCCTCTCCGGCCACAGCACGGGCAAGCAGGGTCTTACCGGTACCGGGAGGGCCCACAAGGAGAACACCGTGGGGGATCTTGGCACCGAGATGCGTGTACCGTCCGGGATCGCGGAGGAATTCCACGACCTCGGCAAGCTCCTCCTTTTCCTCATCGGCACCCGCCACATCCTCGAACTTCACCACATTTTTTTGGTTGCCGAGCTTGGCATGCGAGCGCGCAAAGGAATTCATCTTACCGCCGTGCCCCGAGGTCTGCCTCACCATATACACAAAGAAGCCGACCATCAGGAGCATCATAATAAGATAAGGAAGGTACTCAAGGATCCAAGGGCGATCCACCGGCTCCTCAAAGTTGTATTTCTCGAGGTTCTTGAGCGTGCCGCCGGTCGCCTTCCCATTGATGTACTCCAGCTGGAAGTTGTAGCCAAGGCGATAGGTGTACTGCTTCCCCTCGGTCGTGGTCAGCAGCATATACCCCTCGGTATCAATGGAGAACTCCTTGACCTGATCGTTCTCAAAGAGAGCCACAAGATCCCCGTAGGTAAAGGGCTCCTTCTCCGCCACCATATCGGTGATGATCACAGCGGCGAAAATAAAAACGACCACGAGGAGCAAAAGAAGAACTACGTTCTTCATGTTGATTTTCATGCAGTGTATTCCAAGCCTTTCTTGCCTTAATGTTCATTGTCGGTCTGCCCGGCGTCTCGGCCTCGGCAGAGGGAGGGATGCGCTGTCCTCGGTATCTCTATTCAGCATTTCCCTTTGAGATAGCGGTTATTCACACACCTCGGGGCGTTCCTCTCGCACGGGGCAAAACGGGACCCACAGGATTCCCCTGCCGTCACAAAGGATCGGCAGCTCCGCGCGCAGCGACGCAGGGATCTTTTTCTCATTATAGAGCTTTTTCAATGTATGCGTGTGCCCCCCGTAGGAATACGCATCCCCCGGCTTTCGCACTCTCGCATACAGCTCACCACTAATTATAGCAGTCGAAATTGCCACTCTAATGTCTAATTTGTGAAGTTTTGAAAAACAACGCAAGGACACCGCCTC
>JAZSGE010000049.1:0-10305 GCA_045532575.1 Eubacteriales bacterium
ATGATTCAGCAGTCTATGGACTTCATCTCTCAGTTCGACCCCGAGGTCGGTGCATCCATTCAGGAAGAATTTAACCGCGAGCGCCGCAACATCGAACTGATTGCATCCGAAAATATTGTCAGCCCCGCCGTCATGATGGCTATGGGCACCTGCCTGACAAACAAATACGCTGAAGGGTATCCCGGTAAGCGCTACTACGGCGGCTGTGTGTACGTTGACGAGGTCGAGGAGATCGCCCGTAAGCGCGCCTGCGCCCTCTTTGGCGCCGAGCACGCGAACGTCCAGCCCCACAGCGGTGCGAACGCGAACCTCGCCGTCTTCTTTGCTCTTCTGAAGCCCGGTGACACCGTGCTTTCGATGAACCTGTCGGAGGGCGGTCACCTGTCGCACGGCTCGCCTGTCAACATTTCGGGCTCCTACTTCAATATCGTGCCGTACGGGGTCGATCCCGTCACCCACCGCATCAACTACGAGGAGGTGCTCCGCCTGGCGAAGGAGCATAAGCCGAAGCTGATCCTCGCCGGTGCCAGCGCGTATCCCCGCACGATCGACTTTGCGAAGTTCCGCGAGATCGCCGACGAGGTCGGGGCGTACCTGCTCGTTGATATGGCGCACATCGCCGGCCTTGTGGCCGCCGGGGTCCATCCCTCGCCCGTCCCGTATGCCGACGTTGTCACCACCACGACCCACAAGACCCTGCGCGGCCCGCGCGGCGGTCTGATCCTCTGCCGCGAGGAGTACGCCAAGGCCATTGACAAGGCCATCTTCCCCGGCACGCAGGGTGGTCCTCTCATGCACATCATCTCGGCGAAGGCCGTTGCCCTCGGCGAGGCCATGACCGAGGACTTCAAGGCCTACGGCCGCCGCGTTGTTGAGAATGCCGCCGTCCTCGCCGATGAGCTTGTGGCCCACGGCTTCTCGCTTGTTTCGGGCGGTACCGACAACCACCTGATGCTCCTCGATCTGCGCAACACCGAGCTGACCGGCAAGGAGCTCGAGGCGCGGCTTGACGAGGTGCACATCACCGCCAACAAGAACACGGTTCCCGGTGAGCCCCGCAGTCCCTTCGTCACGAGCGGTGTCCGTATCGGCACGCCTGCGGTGACGACGCGCGGCTTCGGCACTGAGGAGATGAAGCAGGTCGCAGGCTTCATTGCCCGCGCCGCCTTCGGCAGCGAGGCCGAGCGCGCCACGCTGACCGACGAGGTCCTCGCCCTTTGCGAGAAGTTCCCGATCTACAAGGACTGATCCATAAAAGGGGCTGTCGCATTAAGGCATAACCGCAAACAAAAAGGGGATATACTGTTTTTACAGTGTATCCCTTTTTGTCATCGTCGAGGTTTGTTTTACTTTGTGGTTGAAAAACCAAGGTTTTTCTGCCAAGCCATTGAATTTTGTTTGCTATTTCCGTTTTCGCCCTTCGACGTACCCTTGTACGCCTTCGGGGCGAAGAACGAAAATTTCTGCTCTGAATGCGTGCGCCCCTAAGGTCCTGCCTCATTAAGAATTCTTAATGAGGCAGAACCTTTATCTGAACATACGGATGTACTCGGCCCATTTTTCAAATTCGTAGCAGAGGCCGTCGGGGCGGTGGGCATCCCCCGTCAGGATCACGCGGCCGCCGTGCTTCAATATATAGGCAAGGAGGGGGGCGGCGGGGTACGGGGTCTCACGGTAGCCACGGGCGACGGCGCCGGTATTCACCTCAAAGGGGACACCGAGGGGGAGGAGGGCGTCGATGGCGGCGCGTGCCGCCGCGAGGTAGCGCGGCGAGGTCTCGTCAAAGTAGCGGGCACCGCGGTTGTGCTTGCGGATGAGGTCAAGGTGACCGATGATGTTGGGATGGAGGCGCCCAAGCTCCGCCACCGAGGCAAAGTAATCCTCGCAGGCGGCGTAGGGGTCTCCGCCGAAATCACGCTCGATGGCGGCCTCGAAGTCCTCGCGCGGCCCGTCCACAGAGACACGGCTCCCATCGGGGGCCACCTGCGAGAAGGCGTGCACCGAGCCGATGATGTAATCGTAGGGCCGCTCGACGGGGTAGGACCAAAGGTCGACCTCAAGGCCGCAGAGGACGTCGATCCTGCCACGGTATTCCTCGGCGAGACGGGCGATCTCGCGGCAATACTCGTCCTCCTTCTCGCGCGGGAGGGCGTAGCTGTCATACGGCATCGGGGCGTGCGCCGAGAAGCCGATGCGCTCACAGCCCATGGCGAGGGCGGCCTTGACCATCTCCTCGGGCGTTGCCTTACCGTCACAGAAGGTGGTGTGGACGTGGAGGTCGTAAAAGCTCATTGCGTCATCTTCTCCTGCTTGACCTTGTGGTCAATGACGTGACGGGAGGCGAGCTCGCGGTGGATATCCTCGACCGTGAGGCCCATCTCGACCATCATGACGAGGACATGATAGGTAAGATCGGCGATCTCGTAGACAGTCTCCTTTTTGTCATCGGCCTTGCCGGCGATGATGACCTCGGTGCATTCCTCGCCCACCTTCTTTAAGATCTTGTCGATGCCCTTTTCAAAGAGGTAGGTGGTGTAGGAGCCCTCCTTCTTCTCGGTCTTGCGGCCGGCGATCAGGGCGTAGAGGGCATCGAGCGAGAAGGGGGCCTCCTCGGCCTCGAGGACGGGGGCGGTAAAGCAGGACTCGCTCCCCGTGTGGCAGGCGGGGCCGTCGGGACGGACGGCGACGACGAGGGCATCGCGGTCGCAATCGGCGGTGATCGAGACTACGTGCTGGTAGTTGCCGCTCGTTTCGCCCTTGAGCCACAGCTCCTGCCGCGAGCGGCTGAAGAAGCAGGTGAGCTTCTTCTCGAGGGTGATCGCGAGGCTCTCTCGGTTCATATAGGCAAGGGTCAGCACCTTGCCGCTATCGGCATCGGTGACGATGGCGGGGATCAGCCCCTTTTCGTCAAACTTGAGTTCGTCAATGTTCAGCATAACGGTAATCCTTTCGTAAGGTTCTCTTTACAAACGCACGTCAATGGAGGCGGCGTGGAGGGATCGTTTGAGATCGGGGATCGCGACATCGCCGAAGTGGAAGATCGAGGCAGCGAGCCCCGCATCCACCTTCGGGAGGGTCTTGAAGAGGGTGATGAAATCGTCAATGCCGCCGGCACCCCCGGAGGCGATGACGGGCACGTCCACGGCGCGGCAGACGGCATCCAGCATCGGAAGGTCAAAGCCGCGGCGCACACCGTCGGTATCGATCGAATTGACGACCACCTCACCGGCGCCCGAGGAGACGCCGCGGCGGATCCATTCGATGGCCTCCATGCCGGTGTCCTCACGCCCGCCCTTGGCAAAGACGCGGAATTCCCCGCCGACACGCTTGACGTCGACCGAGAGGACAACGCACTGGTCGCCGTAGCGACGGGCGGCCTCGCCGATGAGCGAGGGGTCGCGGATGGCGCCCGAGTTGACGCTCACCTTATCGGCCCCTGCCGAGAGGACACGCTCGAAGTCGGAGAGCGAGGAGATGCCGCCGCCGACCGTCAGAGGAATGAAGATGGTCGAGGCGACCTCCTTCAGAATGTCGGTGAAGAGGCGCCGCCCCTCACTCGAGGCGGTAATGTCGTAGAAGACAAGCTCATCGGCCCCGACCTCGCTGTAATAGCGGCCGAGGGCGACGGGGGAGGAGACGTCGGAGAGCCCCTCGAAGTTCACGCCCTTGACAACGCGCCCATCGCGCACGTCAAGGCAGGGGATAATACGCTTTGTGATCATTTGGCCACCTCGATCGCTTCGGGGAGCGAGATCGCCCCCGTGTAGTAGGCCCGCCCGACGATGGCGCCGTAGATGCCGAGCGAGGCAAGACGGGTGACATCCTCAAGCGAGGAGACGCCGCCCGAGGCGATGACGTTCATCGAAAGCTCGGACGATAAGGTCTTATAAAGGGCGTGGTTCGCGCCCTGCATGGCGCCGTCCTTGGTGATGTCGGTCGAGATCAGGGTCTTGACTCCCATCGCATCGAGACGGCGGCAGAAGTCGAGGGCCGAGAGGGGGGTATCCTCGCGCCAGCCGCGGATCGAAACGCGCCCGTCACGGATGTCAACGCCGACGGCAACGGCATCCCCGAAGCGCAGAAGGGCGGCCTCAAGGAAGGCGGGATCGGTGACGGCGGCGGTGCCGAGGATGATACGGCAAACGCCGGCCGCAAGGTAGGCCTCGGCCACCTCGAGTGAGCGGATGCCGCCGCCGATCTCGACGCGGGCACCGAGGGCGGCGATACGGCGGACGGTCTCAAGGTTCGGGGTCGTGCCGTCACGGGCACCCTCAAGGTCAACGACGTGGATCTCGGTGGCGCCGGCGGCGATAAAGTCACGGGCAACGGCAACGGGGTCGTCGCTGTACACCGTCATCTTCTCGTAGTCGCCGTGGAGCAGGCGGACAGCGCGCCCCTCGTAAAGGTCAATGGCAGGAAGGATCAGCATGAGGCCACCTCCCCCTCGGCAAAGGCACGCAGGATCGAAAGGCCGACGGCGCCGCTCTTCTCGGGATGGAACTGACAGCCGAAGACGTTCTGCGAGGCAACGGCGGCGCAGAGGGGCGCGCCGTATTCGGTGACGGCGACGGTCGCCCCGTCACAATCGGTCGCGTGGAAGGAATGGACGAAGTAGACGTGATCCCCCTCCTTGACATAGCGGAAGAGGGGATTTTTCTTCACGAAGTGCAGGGCGTTCCAGCCGATGTGGGGGATCTTCAGCCCTCGGGGGATGGCCTCGGCGATCGGGCGGATGGTGCCCGGGATGAGACCAAGGCCCGGATGGTCGCCGTATTCGAGGCTGCGGTCGAAGAGCAGCTGCATCCCAAGGCAGATGCCGAGGATGGGCTTCCCTGCCGCGGCCTCACGTAGGACGAGCTCGGCCATGCCGCTTTCGCGGAGCAAGCGCGCCGCATCCCCGAAGGCGCCGACGCCGGGGAGCAGGAGGCGGTCACAGGAGGAAAGGAGGACGGGATCGCGGCTGACGACAGCCTCGGCCCCGATGGCGGCAAAGGAGGAGCGGAGCGAGAAGAGATTCCCGACCCCGTAATCAACGATACCGATCATCAGAGCGCTCCCTTGGTCGAGGGGATCTCGTCCCCGAGGGCGAGGTCGATGGCGACCGCCGCACGGAGGGCGCGCCCGAGCCCCTTGAAGGCCGCCTCGGCAATGTGGTGCGAGTTTTCGCCCGTAAGGAGGCGGATATGGAGCGTGGTTGCCGCGTTTCTTGCAAAAGCGGTAAAGAATTCTTTGCAAAGCTCGGTGTCGAAGGTGCCGATCTTCTCGGTCGGGAAGGGGAGGTCGCAGCAAAGCGTCGCGCGGCCCGAAAGGTCAAGGGCGACCATGACGAGGGTCTCGTCCATCGGCAGGAGCGAGGAGCCGTAGCGGGTGATGCCGCGCTTCTCGCCGAGGGCCTCGGTGAGGGCGGTGCCGAGGGCGATGCCGACGTCCTCGACCGTGTGGTGGTCATCGACCCAGGTGTCGCCCTTGCAGGTGACGGCAAGGTCGATGCGGGCGTGCCGCGCAAGGAGCGTGAGCATATGGTCAAGGAAGCCACAGCCGGTGGCGACCTCGGCCTTGCCGGTGCCGTCAAGGGCGAGGGTCAGACGGATGTCGGTCTCAGCGGTCTTGCGTTCAATAGACGAGGTTCTCATAGCGTTTCCTCCAGAATGGTTTTGAGGGCGGCAACGAGCGCTTCCATATCGGCGCGCGAGCCGACCGTGATGCGGTTGTAGTCGGCGATGCGGGGAGAGGTGAAGTGGCGGACGAGGATCCCCTTCTCACGGAGGGCGGTGTAGACGGCCTCGCCCGAGAGCGCGGGGTGACGGGCGAAGACGAAGTTGGTGAGCGAGGGGGTGAGCTCAAAGCCGAGGCGGCGAAGGCTCTCCTCGGTGTAGGCGCGGTTCTCGACGATGGCCGCGCAGTTCGCGGCGGTGGTGGCACCGTCGGCCAGCGAGCCGATGCCCATCGCGGCGGTCATGGCGTTGACGTTGTAGGGATTGGTCGAATACTTGATGGTGTCGAGGTCGCGGATAAGGGCGGGCGAGGCCACGCCAAAGCCGAGGCGGGCGCCGGCCATCGAGCGCGACTTTGAGAAGGTCTGCGTGACGAGGAGGTTGTCGTACTTCGTGGTGAGCGGCACGGCGCTCTCGCCGCCGAAGTCAATGTACGCCTCGTCGATCACCACAACGTTGTCGGGGTTCTCGCGGAGGATCCCCTCGATGTCGTCAAGCGAGAGGGCAAGGCCTGTCGGGGCGTTCGGGTTGGCGATAAAGACCGTGCCGCCGGCGCGGTAGTAGTCACGGGGCTCGAGCGAGAAATCCTCGCGGAGCGGAATGACGCGCGTCGGCAGGTGATAGAGGTCGGCAAAGACGGCATAGAAGCCGTAGGTGATATCGGCGAAGACGGCGGGGGTCTTTTCGTCACAGAAGGCGGCGAAGGCGAAGTTCAGGATCTCGTCCGAGCCGTTCGTCGGGAGGATGCAGTCGGGGCTGACGTCAAGCGTCTCTGCCAGCGCCTCGCGGAGGGCCTTCATGGTCGGGTCGGGATAGAGGGCGCACCGCTCGGCGGCCTCGCGTGCGAGGGCGAGGGCACGGGGCGAGGGCGGAAAGGGCGACTCGTTGGTGTTCAGCTTGATGTAGGTGCGCTCGCGCGGCTGCTCGCCCGGGGTGTAGGGAACGAGGGTGGCGTTCCTCTTCGAGAAATAGCGGCTCATGCTTCCTCCTCGAAACGGACGGTAGCCGAGGCGGCGTGGGCGGTCAGCCCCTCCTTCGCAGCGAAGAGCGCGACCTTGTCGGCAACGCGCGAGAGCGCCTCACGCGAATAGTAGGTGTACTGCATTTTCTTTACGAAGTCATCGACCGAGAGGGGGCTCGAGAAGCGGGCGGTGCCGCTCGTCGGCAGGGTGTGGTTCGGCCCGGCGAGGTAGTCGCCGGGGGCCTCGGGGCAATGGCGGCCGAGGAAGACCGAGCCGGCGTGGCGGACGAGGGCGAGGTAGTCGAAGGGGGTATCAACCGACAGCTCGAGGTGCTCGGGGGCGAGCTCGTTCGAGAGGGCGATCGCCTCGCGGATCGAGGGGAGGACGATGATCTTGCCGTTGGCGTCGATCGAGGCACGGGCGATCTCGGCGCGCGTAAGGGCCGGGATCTGTCGCTCAAGCTCGGCCGAGACGCGCTCGGCGAGGGCGGCATCGTCGGTCAGGAGGACGGCGCTGGCCATCTTGTCATGCTCGGCCTGCGAGAGGAGGTCGGCGGCGAGGACACGGGGATCCGACTTGCCGTCCGCCACGATGAGGATCTCGCTCGGGCCTGCGATCATGTCGATCGAGACGGTGCCGAAGACCTGCTTCTTGGCCTCGGCCACAAAGGCGTTGCCGGGGCCGACGATCTTATCGACCTTCGGCACGCTCTCGGTGCCAAAGGCGAGGGCGGCGATCGCCTGGGCGCCGCCGACCTTGAAGATGCGGTCGATGCCCGCGACCGAGGCGGCGGCGAGGATGGCCGGGGCGACCTTGCCCTCGGCGTTCGGGGGGGTGACCATCACGATCTCCTCGACCCCCGCGACACGGGCGGGGATGGCATCCATCAGGACGGTCGAGGGATAGGAGGCGGTGCCGCCCGGCACGTAGAGGCCGGCGCGGTCCACGGGGATGACCTTCTGCCCGAGGACGACACCGTCACGGTCGTTCAGGATAAAGCTGCCGCGCTTCTGCTGCTCGTGGAATTTGCGGATGTTGACGGCGGCCTCCTCGAGGACGGCGAGGAAGGCAGGCTCGACGGTGGCGCGCGCCTCGGCGATCTCCTCGGCGGTGACGGCAAGCGACGAGAGGCTTGCCTTATCGAAGCGCTCGGTCAGGCGCAGGAGGGCGGCATCCCCGTCACGCTTGACCTCAGCGATGATCGCGGCGACGGCCTCCTCGACATTGACGGCGGGAACGGCACGCGAGAGGATCTCACTCTTCGGCGTGTCGGCATAGTTCATGATACGGATCATTTTTGTCAACCTTTCTTTGCACGGAGGGCCGCGAGCACAGCATCAATGGCCTCCCCCTTGAACTTGTGGGCCGCCTTGTTGGCGACAAGGCGCGCCGAGATGGGCACGATCTCCTCGACCACCTCGAGGTTGTTCTCACGGAGGGTGGAGCCGGTCTCGACGATATCGACGATGACATCGGAGAGGCCGAGGATGGGAGCGAGCTCGATCGAGCCGTTCAGATGGATGATGTCGATCTCGCGGCCGAGGGAGGTGTAGTAGCCCTTCGCGATATTCGTGAACTTGGTGGCAACGCGCAGGGTGCGGTCGCGGTCGTCACGGAAGCCGACGGGAGCGGCCACGGCCATGCGGCATTTGCCGATGTCAAGGTCGAAGAGCTCGTAGATGTCGGGGGCGTACTCAAGCAGGATATCCCGCCCTGCGACCCCGATATCGGCGGGGCCGCGCTCGACGTAGATCGCGACGTCCGAGGGCTTGACCCAGAAGTAGCGGACCCCGACCTCGGGGTTCTCAAAGACGAGGCGGCGCCCCGGCTCATGGATCGAGGGGCAGGGGAAGCCGGCCTCCTCCATCATGGCGAGCACACGCTCGCCGAGCCGCCCCTTCGGCAGGGCGACGTTCAGCATTTCCTTCATTGTTCTACCTCCCCGAGGGTCAGGATGCGGCCGGCGCGGACGGTCTCCGGCAGGGTGTGCCCGCAAAGGACACGGGCACCATCACGGCGGAGACGCTCGGCGGCCGAAAGGACGGTGGCGGGGGCATCCCCCTCCCCGTAGAGGAGGAAGACGTCACAGTCGTCGGCGGTGCGGGCGGGGGTGCGCTCCTCGAGCAGGTCGAGGTAGACGGCAAAGCCGACAGCGCCGGTGGCGCGGCCGAGCTTGCTGACGAGGCGGTCATAGCGGCCGCCCGAGAGGATCCCTGCGCTGACGCCGGGAACAAAGCCGCGGAAGACGATGCCGTTATAGTAGTGCATATCGTGGATGACCGAAAAGTCGATGCGGATGCGCCCGCCCCCGACCTGCCCGACCGCCGCAAGGAGCGACGAAAGCTCGGAAAGGGCGGCACTCGCCTCGGCGCTCTCGCGGAAAAGATCGAAGAGAGGCGGAAGGACGGCCGCAGGGTCACCGGCGGCGGCAAGGAGGGCAAGGAGCGCATCGGCGCGGGAGCGGTCGATCCCCTCGCTGTCGAGGACGGCGAGGATGCCGTGGGGGTTCTTGCTCCCGACGGCGGCGAGGATCTCGGCACGGCCGGCGGCACTCGGGCCGATGGCATCGACCGCCGCCTCGACAACGCCGAGGTGCGAGACGTCAAGGACATAGCCGTCATCAATGCGCGCAAGGCTCTCGGCGGCGAGGCGGACGACCTCGGCGAGGGCGACACCGTCAAGGTCGCCGATGCACTCAAGCCCCGTCTGCCCGATCTCGCGGAAGGCGTGCGTGCCGCGCGAGAGGCGGAAGACGTTCTCGTTATAATAGACCTTCTCGATAGCGCCGGGCGCCGGGCGGCAGTTCTTCACGATCGAGAGGGTGACGTCGGGCTTTAAGGCCATGAGCTTGCCATCGGTATCGGTGAAGGTGATGACGCTGTCCGAGACAAGAAAGGCCTTGTTGCGGACATAGAGGTCGTATTCCTCAAAGCGGCTCATGCGGAAGGGAGCGTAGCCGTAGCTCCCGTAGAGCTCGCGGAGCGAGAGGGCGACGGTCTCCTCGTATTTCAGAACGGTATCCGACAGCTTCATTTCGTTTCCCCCTCAAGGGCCGCGCGATAGCCGCCGCTCCCGTACATCAGACATTTGTTCACGCGGCAGATCGTGGCCGTCGAGGCCCCCGTCTTGCCGGCAATCTCCTGGTAGGACTTCCCCTCCCCGAGCATGACGGCGACCTCATAGCGCTGCGACAGGTCGCGGATCTCGCGGACGGTGCAAAGGTCCTCGAAGAGCGCGTAGCACTCCTCGAGCGACGACAGCCGCAGGATGGCCTCAAAAAGCCGATCGGCGGCGGGCGTATGCAAAGCTTCCATACCGATAATTCCTCACTTTCTGTGGTTACCTCGCTATTTTATCACGCTAAAGCGGTAAAGTCAAGGGGTTTTTATAAAAAAATGAAGCTTTTCAGAAAAAATTCCCCGTTCCACACGGAACGGGGAATTTTGCGGTGTTGTGATTACTGCAGGCGGGTCGCAAGATGGCGGTAGACCGCATCGGCGATCTGATAGCGCCCGGCGGTGTTCGGGTGAACGCCGTTCGCCTGCACGGTACCGGCCTGCGGGTCGCGGATGTTGCCGCCGACAACGATGCCGGCATCAACGTCGGTCGGATAATTGTTCGCGGCATCA
>JAZSGE010000087.1:0-14609 GCA_045532575.1 Eubacteriales bacterium
CCCGCAACCCCGCCACCATTGCCGATAACGTCGGCGATAACGTCGGCGATATCGCCGGCATGGGCTCCGACCTGACCGAATCCTACGTCGGCTCGATCATCTCCTGCCTGACGATGGCGCTCTTCACCGGCAAGAGCGCGGCCTTTCTCCTCTTCCCCATCCTGCTTTGTGGGGCGGGTGCGATCGCCTCGCTCATCTCGGTGCTGATCGTCCGCGCACGCAGCTGGAGCGACCCTCACAAGGCCCTGAACATTGCGACCTATATCGCCACAGGGATCGTGGTAGTGGCAGCCGTCCTCCTCTCGGTCCTCTACGTCAAGGATTGGCGCTTGATGGTCTGCGTGATCTCGGGCCTCCTTGCCGGCATCGGCGTCGGCTTTATTGCCGAGCTCTATACCTCGGATGCGTATGCCTCGGTCAAGCGCATCGCCAAGGAATCGACGACAGGTCACGGCACGAACATCATTGCCGGCCTCGGTGTGGGTATGAGATCGACCTGGCTGACGATCGCCTGCCTTGCCGCCGTCATCGCCCTCGGCTACTTCTTCGGCGGTAGCTACGGCATTGCTCTTGCCGCTGTCGGCATGCTCTCGACGGTCGGCATCACGGTATCGGTTGACGGCTACGGCCCGATCGCCGATAACGCGGGCGGCATTGCCGAGATGGCCGAGCTCCCCCACGAGGTGCGTGAGATCACCGATAAGCTGGATGCTGTCGGCAATACCACTGCCGCCATCGGCAAGGGCTTCTGTATCGGCTCGGCGACCCTGACCTCGCTCGCCTTTATCGTTTCCTTCATCGAGGCAGTCAAGATGCACGTTGCCTCCTTCGAGATCTCGCTGGCCGATCCCAAGGTGCTGATCGGTATGCTGGTCGGCGCTATGCTCCCCTACCTCTTCAGCGCGCTCGTCATCGGCTCGGTCGGTCGCGCGGCCAACAAGATGGTCGACGAGGTGCGCGCGCAGTATGAGGCGCATCCCGAGATCCTTGAGGGTAAGCTGGCGCCCGATTACAACCGCTGCATCGACATCTCGACCAAGGCCTCTCTCCGCGAGATGATCGTCCCCGGCATCATCGTTCTGATCGCCCCGATCGCCGCCGGCTTTATCCTCGGTGCCGAGGGCCTTGGCGGTCTGCTCATCGGCGGTCTCGTCTCGGCCATTATGCTGGCCGTCTTTATGGCGAATGCGGGCGGTGCCTGGGATAACGCCAAAAAGTACGTCGAGGCCGGCAACTTCGGCGGTAAGGGCAGTGATACCCACAAGGCCGCCGTTACCGGTGACACGGTCGGTGACCCCTTCAAGGATACGGCCGGCCCTGCAATGGATATCCTCATCAAGCTGATGTCGGTCATCTCGGTGGTGCTGGTTCCCGTGCTGGTCAAGTGCACATCGCTCTGGGACCTCATCGTCAGCCTCTTCTGACTCCCCGAAAGCCCGTCCCCCGACGGGCTTTCTTTTTTATTTTATAAAAAAGCGCCTTTATTGTACAAAAAAGCGCCACCCTCTTTACTTTTCGTTTTTTTCTATGTATAATCGAAGCATATACCACCGATTGGGAGGAGCTTTCCTATGAGTATAAAGGTTATTGAAAACGCCAAGGTGGTGCTGGAGACCGGCATCCTCTTTGACGGCGTGATCGTCACCGAGGGCGACCGCATCCTGGCTGTCGGCAAGCGCTCGGAGATCGACCTGCCCGCAGGAGGCGAGCGTATCGATGCCGAGGGGGCGTACGTTGGCCCCGGCTTTGTCGATATCCACGTCCACGGCGGCGGTGGCTTTTCCACCTGCACCGATGCCGTCAGGGCCTCGGAGTTCTTTCTTCGTCACGGCACAACGTCGCTCCTGGCGACACCGGCCTACAGCATGAATTTTGACACCTTCCTCACCGCCGTCCGCGAGGCGCGGGCCGCGATGGGCAAGGCACGCACCCTGCGCGGCCTTTACCTTGAAGGCCCGTACACCAACGGCAAATACGGCTCTCACGCCCATCTCTACTCCTGGTACGGACAGCTGAAGCCCGAGGAATACCGCGCCCTTGTCGATGCGGCAGGGGATGCCGCCCGTGTGTGGACGGTCGCCCCCGAGCGGAAGAGCGAGGGGCTGCTTGACTTTATGGCCTACGCACGGAGCGTACAGCCCGATGTCGTCTTTGCCGTCGGCCACAGCGAGGCGACCCCCGACGAGATCCGTGCCCTCGGCAAATACCGCCCGACCATCGAGACCCACGCGATGGATGCCACAGGGCGCCTCCCGGTCCCCGCGGGCACGCGCGCCGTCGGCCCCGACGAATACTGCCTCGCCGAGCCGAGCGTCTACTGCGAGATGATCTCGGATTCCCTGGCCGTCCACGTCAAGCCCGATATGCAGCGCCTCCTGATCCACGCCAAGGGGGTGCACCACGTGATCCTGATCACCGACTCGACGGTGCGGAGCAACCCGAATCCCCCCGAGCTTGCGCACGTCACCGATCTGAACTTCGACGATCGCGGCGGCATCTCGGGCAGTAAGATGACGATGGAGCAGGCCTGCCGCAATGTGATGACGCATACCGCCTGCGGCATTGCCGAGGCCTTTCGGATGGCCGCGGGCAACCCGGCGCGTGCCGTCGGCCTTGATGACGAGATCGGCTCGATCGAGGTCGGCAAGCGCGCAGACCTCGTCTTCTGTGACGATGTGTTCAACGTCAAGCACGTCATGCTTGGCGGCGACCTTGTGGTATAAATAAGGAGACTTATAATGAATGATTTTTCGGTAGGCTATGCCTCTCTCGATATCACGCCCCCTCTCGGCTCGGCAATGGACGGCTACTATGTGCCGCGCTATGCCAAGGGCATCCTTGAGCCCCTCACAACAAGCGCCATCGCGCTCGCCCTCGGTGACGAGAGGGTCGTCCTTGTGAGCGTTGACAGCTGCCTCTTCTCGAAGGCCTACGTCGAGCGCTGCAACGCAGCGATCCAAAAGGCCACGGGCCTCTCCGGCGACCGCGTGATGATCGCCGCCACGCACACGCACACCGGCCCCTTCTGCGAGCCGACGACGATGTTTGAGACCGACGACGGGCCCATCCTCGCCTATGGCGAATTTCTCGTCTCCCGCATCGCGGATGTCGTCGCCCTGGCTCTCGCCGATCTCCGCCCCGCCCGCATGGGCTATATCGTCGGTCAAGCGCCCGAGCGTGTGGCCTACATCCGCCGCTACAAGATGAAGGACGGCACCACGATGACCTGTCCGCCCATTGACGATCCCATGATCGATCATCCCATCGGCACGCTTGACCAGCGTGTCAATCTCCTCCGCTTTGACCGCGAGGGGGCGCCCACCGTGCTTCTTATGAACTACGGTCTCCACGCCGACACGGTGAACGGTGAACTCATCTCGCCCGACTGGCCCTACGAGATGGCCAAGACCCTCGGAAAGGCGCTTGACGGCGTAAAGACCGTCTTCTTCAGCGGTGCCGCCGGTGACGTCGGCAGTACGAACGTCCACCCGAAGGACGGCGACATGAACGATACCGAGATCAGCTTTGATAACGAGATGAAGAGCCCCGGCATGGCACGCTTTGTCGGCCGTGCGCTGGCGGGCACCGTCCTCACCGTCTACGATAAGGTGAAATACGTGCCGGTCGAGACCCTTACCATAAAAAAGCGCGGCATCGAGGTGGCGGCGAACCTCCCCGCCCCCGAGGATCTGCCGCGCGCCCATGAATACAAGCGCCTGCACGATGCGGGGCGCGATGACCTGATCCCCTACACCGCCATGGAGCTGACGACCGTGGTCGCCGAGGCGCTCCGTATGTGCCGCCTCGAGAACGGCCCCCGGAGCTTCCCTATGGATCTGACAGGGATAAAAATCGGCGAGGTGGCCCTCGTCGGCATCCCCGGTGAGCCCTTCACCGACATCGGTGTCGCCATCAAGGAGGCCGAGGGCTTCGGCCTTATTCTGCCGTGCGGACTGGCAGGCGGCTATGAGGGCTACTTCCCGATGCAATCGGCCTATGACGAGGGCGGCTATGAGGCGCGCACCTCCTGCTTCCGTGCCGGCGTTGCCGAGACCATCATCAAGGAAGGGCACGCCCTCCTCGCTTCTCTCCGAGACTGCTGAAGCGGGGCTTGCTTTTATCGCCCGCGCGTGCTATAATGAAGGAGTCCTATAAAAATCTCCCCTGGAGGTCATGATGAAAGACTTTTTCCACTATTTCTTCGGCAAAGGCACCGAAGAAGAGTTCCACTCCTTCAGCTTTGCTCATCTCGCCCCCATCCTTGTGATGATCGGCATCATCTACCTCATCTATCACTTCCGTGACAGGATCCGCGAGTCGAAGCACGAGAAGCTCTTCTGCTGGGTGCAGGCCTTCACGATGATCGTGTGCGAGATGTCCTACTATTGGCGCCTCACGGCACTCCCCGAGCTCGGGGGCAACGCCGTTGACCATCTGCCGATCACGGTGTGCGGCTGGGGTCTCGTCTTCTGCAGCTATCTCATGGTAACAAAGTCGCAGTCGCTCTTTGACATCGCGTATTTCTGGCTCTTTGCCGGCACGATCTTTGCCCTCATCACGCCGACGGTCATTACCTACACCGGGCCGACGCGCTTCCGCTACTACCAGTTCTGGATCGAGCACTGCGCAGGCTATATCGGCATCTTCTACATGATCTTCGTGCACAAAATGCGTCCGAACCTCAAGTCGATCGTCAAGTCCTACTCGCTCTTTGCCGTCCTTGCGGCCATTGCCTATGCAGCCAACCGCATCATCGGCCCCGGCGCCAACTATCTCTTTATGGCGCGCCCCGAGGACACCCCCTCGATCCTCGACATCCTGCCCTCAAACTTTGCTATCCGCCTCCTCATTATGATCGCCGCCGTTTCGCTGCTATTTGCGCTGGCGTATCTCCCCTGGTATCTCATTGACAGGAAGGCAAAGCAAGCAGCAAAGGAAGCCGCATAATACGGAGAAAGGGCGCCGCCATGCGGCGCTCCTTTCATTTTTTGGGCATACTGATACTAAAACGACAAGAAGAAGGAGACTGCTTCGCTTGAAAATCGCCTTTTTTGACACAAAATCCTACGATAAGCCCGCCTTTGACGCCTGCGCCAAGGCGCGCTCGATCGAGATCAAATATTTCGAGACCAAGCTGAACGCCGATACCGCCGAGCTGGCGGCGGGGTACGATGCCGTCTGCGTTTTCGTCAACGATACCGTGAGCGCCGAGGTGATCGACCGCCTCGCCGCCCTCGGGGTGCGTGCCGTCCTCCTCCGCTGTGCCGGCTTCAACAACGTCGATATGAAGCACGCCTTCGGCAGGATCCACGTCCTGCGCGTGCCGGCCTACTCGCCCTACGCGGTGGCCGAGCATACGATGGCGCTTCTCCTTACCTCGGTGCGGCGCATCCACAAGGCGTACATCCGCACGCGCGACTTCAACTTCAGCCTTGCGGGCATGACCGGCTTTGACCTTCACGGCAAGACGGTCGGTGTCATCGGCACAGGGCGGATCGGCCGTGTCTTCATTGGCATCTGCCGCGGCTTCGGCATGCGTGTGTTAGCCTACGATAAATTTCCCGCCGAGGGTCTGGACAACGGCGACACCGTCCGCTATGTGTCGCTTGACGAGCTCCTGGCCGGGAGCGACATCATCTCACTCCATTGCCCCCTGACCGAGGATACCTATCATATCATCGGCGAGGAGGCGCTCGAGAAATGCCGCCGCGGCGTTGTGCTCCTGAACACCTCGCGCGGAGCGCTGGTGGATGCCGAGGCTCTGCTTGCCGCCATCAAGGCGCGCAAGGTAGGGGCGGCCTGCCTTGACGTCTACGAGGAGGAATCCGACCTCTTCTTTGAGGACTTCTCGGGGCATATCCTCGAGGACGACACCCTCGCGCGGCTCATCTCGATGCCGAACGTCATCGTCAGCTCGCACCAGGCCTTCCTGACCGAGGAGGCACTCGCGAGCATCGCCGAGACCACGATCGACAACCTCTGCCGTCTCATGGGGACGGGGGAATGCCAAAACGAGGTCTGCTACCGCGCGGGAAATGCCGAGGATTGCCGCACGGGAAAATGCTTTTAAGCGATTGCATTTCTCTTTTCCCTATGGTATAATTGAGAAAAAACACATGAGGTGCACGATATGACCATTACCAACGACATCCGCTATATCGGCGTCAACGACCATAAGATCGACCTCTTTGAGGGGCAGTACGTCGTACCGAACGGCATGGCCTACAACTCCTACGTGATCCTTGACGATAAGGTCGCCGTCATGGACACGGTGGATGCCGCCTTCACGCATGAGTGGCTCGACAATCTCCAGGGCGTGCTCGGCGACCGCAAGCCCGACTATCTGATCATCCAGCACATGGAGCCCGACCACTCGGCCAACATCACGAGCTTCACAGCCGCCTATCCCGAGGCGACCGTCGTCTCCTCGGCCAAGGCCTTTGCCATGATGAAAAACTTCTACGGCACCGACTTCGAGGAGCGCCGCCTTGTGGTGGGCGAGGGCGATACCCTCTCGCTCGGCCGCCACGTGCTCACCTTTGTCACAGCGCCGATGGTGCATTGGCCCGAGGTCATCGTGACCTATGATTCCTACGACAAGGTGCTCTTCTCTGCCGACGGCTTCGGCAAGTTCGGGGCGCTCGATGCCGAGGAGGACTGGGCGTGCGAGGCGCGCCGCTACTACATCGGGATCGTCGGCAAGTACGGCGCCCAGGTGCAGGCGCTCTTAAAGAAGGCCGCAGGCCTTGCGATCGAGAAGATCTGCCCCCTGCACGGCCCTGTGCTCACCGAGAACCTCGGCTACTATCTGAACCTTTACGACATCTGGTCGAGCTATCAGCCCGAGGAGGAGGGCGTTGTGATCGCCTACACCTCGGTCTACGGCAACACGCGCCGTGCCGTGCTTCAGCTTGCCGATATGCTGAAGGCCAACGGCTGCCCGAAGGTCGTCGTCAACGACCTTGCCCGCTGTGATATGGCCGAGGCGGTCGAGGATGCCTTCCGCTATTCCAAGCTCGTCCTCGCAACCACCACCTACAACGCCGGCATCTTTCCCTTCATGCGCTCCTTTATCGAGCATCTCTGCGAGCGCGGCTATGCCAACCGCACGGTCGCCTTCATCGAGAACGGGAGCTGGGCGCCGATGGCCACCAAGGTCATGCGCTCGATGCTGGAGGGGAGCAAGAACCTCACCTTTGCCGAGACCTCGGTGCGCATCCTCTCCGCCCTGAACGAGGAAAGCACGGCATCGCTCCGCGCGCTTGGCGACGAGCTCTCGAAGGAGTACCTCGCCCTGACGAGCGACACGGCGAATAAGAACGATCTTTCTGCCCTCTTCCGCATCGGGTACGGCCTCTATGTCGTGACCTCGCATGACGGCAAGCGCGATAACGGCCTTATCGTCAATACCGTGACCCAGGTCACGAGCACGCCGAACCGCATCGCCGTTACCATCAACAAGCAGAACTATTCGCACCACGTCATCAAGGGCACGGGCAAAATGAACGTCAACTGCCTGACGGTGGATGCCCCCTTCTCGGTCTTCGAGAGCTTCGGCTTCCGCAGTGGGCGGAATGTCGATAAATTTGCCGACTGCTCTCCCCTGCGCTCGGACAACGGCCTCGTCATCCTCCCCCGCTATATCAACGCCTTCATGTCGCTCCGTGTTGAGCAGTATGTCGACCTTGATACCCACGGGATGTTCATCTGCGAGGTGACCGAGGCGCGCGTCATCTCCGACCGTGAGACGATGACCTACACCTATTACCACGAGAACGTCAAGCCGAAGCCAAAGACCGAGGGCAAAAAGGGCTACGTTTGCAAGATCTGCGGCTACGTGTACGAGGGCGATGAGCTCCCCGAGGATTTCATTTGCCCGCTCTGCAAGCACGGTGCGCAGGATTTTGAAGAGATCAAATAATATTGCAAAGGAGGCTATACACGATGAAATACGTTTGTGACGCTTGCGGCTGGGTCTACGATGAGGCCCTCGGCGACGAGGAAAACGGCATCGCCCCCGGCACGAAGTTCGAGGATCTCCCCGAGGACTTCGAGTGCCCGCTCTGCGGTGTTGGCAAGGACAGCTTCTCCGCCGAGGAGTGAGTCATGCCAAAGCCCCCGTGTGAAGGTCACACGGGGGCTTTTTGTATATTGCGGAGAGTTTTGGAAATACTGATGGTAAATCCAAACGCAAAGGAGAATCACGATGACACCTAACCAGAAGGAAGCCTCGCTGCTGAAGGACCTCAAGGGACAGGAGGAGCTCTGCATCGGCAAGTACGGCCGCTATGCGAACGAGGCAAAGGCCGAGGCCCTGAAATGCCTCTTCAACGAGCTGAAGGCCACCGAGGAATCGCACCTTTCGACCATCACCTCGATGATGGAGGGCACCGTCCCGACAACCGGGGGGAGCCTTTCGGCCAACAACGACTCCTGCGGCGCCGCCTCGTACAAGAGTGAGGATGACCGCAAGAGCGATGCCTTCCTCTGCCAGGACATGCTGGCCGCCGAGAAGCACGTCTCCTCGTCCTACAACACCTCGATCTTCGAGTTCCGCGACCCTGCCGCCCGTCGCGCCCTCTCGCACATCCAGGCCGAGGAGCAGCAGCACGGCGAGAAGATCTACGCCTATATGAACGCGAACGGCATGTATTCGTAAGAAAAGGGCCTGTCGCATTTAGGCATAACCGCAAACCAAAAGGAGATATACTGTTTTGCAGTATATCTCCTTTTTCTTCCTCTTTCATCAATTCTTAATGATACAGAGCCTTATACAGCGCGGAAGCCCTTGCCGATGATCTCACTCGTATCCGAGACGATGATGAAGGAATGGGGATCGACCTCCTTGCAATACTTGCGGAGGCGCGCGCCCTCAATGCGCTTACAAACGGTGAGAAGGACAGCCTTCTCCTCCCCCGTAAAGCCACCGAGACCGTGGAGCTCGGTAAAGCCGTGGTGGATCGTCTGCATAATGTAGAGCCCGATCTCCTCCTTCTTGGTGGTGACGATGGTGAAATACTTGCAGGTACCGATGCTTTCGATGATACCGTCGACCACAAAGGCCTTGGCAAACAGGCCGAGAAGCGAGAAGATACCCGTCTCCACGTCAAACACAATGAAGGTCGAGGCGGCGATCAGGAAGTCGGTGACAAGGAGTGCCTTTCCGATATCGAGCGAGGTGTACTTCTTCAGGATCATCGCCACGATGTCGGTGCCGCCGCTCGAGGCGCCCGCACGGAACATCAGCGCCGAGCCGAAGGCGGTCAGGAGGATCGCACAAACGAGATCGAGCACCGGCTCGTCGGTGACGGGGGCATCGAGGGGCAGGAGCCACTCAAGGAGCATCGTGCCTCCCGAAAAGAGAAGGCTGCAATAGACGGTCTTGATGCCAAAGTCCTTCCCGACAAAGACCATCCCGACAAGAAGCAGGGCCACGTTGATGATCAGGATCAGGCTCGCCGGGGTCAGATGGGGGATCACCGAGCCGAGGACGGTACCGATACCGCTGACGCCGCCCGTCGAAAAGCCGTTCGGGATCTTGAAGAAGTAGACGCCGGCGGTCAGAAGGATGACCCCGAGGTTCATGAGGAGAAAATCAAGGAGATTTCTCCTCGTGAACACCGAGCGTATCATGTCTCGTTTCATCGTCAGCCTCTCAAGCAAGGATCAGGCGGATCTGACTGCAGAGCCCCGAGGGCTTTTCACCCCAGGCCTTGGCCAGGAGGCGGATATCGAGGGCTTCACCCGCCTTTGCCATAAAGCTGATCCTCGTCTTCTGATAGACCTTTTCCGCCGTGAAGACCTCTTTCCCGTTAACGGCAACAAAGAATTCCTCGGCAAAGGGAGTCACCTCCAGCGATACCTGTACCGTCTCCTCCTTGCCCACAGGAACCTTCACACGGGCACGGTAGAAGCGCCAGCCCTTCGTAAAGTCGAAATCGGGCGTGCCGAGAGTGATCGGCGAGAGCGTATTCATATCGTTATCGGCGATCGGACGGGTGTAATCGGGGCGCTCCTCGGTGATATCCGAGGCGGTGACGCCGTCAAGGAAGCGCGAATTGCAGGTCGCGACCTTGGGCGCCCTCGGGCAGCCCTTGACCGGGATCTCGAGGACGGCATCGGGGAGCCCGTCGACCGAGGCGGTCAGGGTGAGGACGGTGTCGCTCTCGCTTTCCTCGGCCGCAATGATGACGGCGGCCAGGCCGGCAAAGAGATCGCGCTCGGGCAGGGTGTCATTCTCATGCGAATTCGGGTTGCCGTTGCCCGTGCCGAGGATGCGGCCGCCACGGATCGCAAAGCGGACGTGATCCTTGGCCGTCGGGAGGACGGTCCCCTCGCTGTCCACAAGGCAGACGCTGACCGAGGTCGCATCGTGACCGCTGCCAACAAGCGACTTGCCGTACGGCAGGAGGCGGACAGCCACCGCCGCCCCGGCGGTACGGCGCTCATCGGTCGCCACGGCAACGCCGTCACGGTAGCCGACGGCCGACAGCGTGCCGGGCGTGAAGGGCACCTGCCATTCGTTCTGCTCGGTGACGTTGTTCGCACGGCGGCCGAGAGACTCTCCGTTCAGGAAGAGCTCGACCTCGTCGCAGTTCGTAATGGGCACAACGCGCACCGTCTCGCCCTCGGTGAAGCTCCAATGGGGGGTGATGTGCACCATCGGGGCGTCGGTGTAGCAGGCCTTCGTGTAGTAATACGCCGCCTTCGGGTGGCCGCAGGTGTCCATCAGACCGAACTGCGAGGAGACCGAGGGCCAGTTGAAGGGGGTCGGCTCGCCGCGGTAGTCAAAGCCGGTCCAGATGAAAATGCCGGAGTACCACGGGCGGTCCAGCACCTTGCGCCAGGCGGTGCGGACGGGCGAGCCCCACGAGGGGAATTCCTCGTCGTAGTCCGACATCACCTGCGGGTCGCCGGGCTCGGCGATGGCGGTGCGGTCCTTGTTGCGGCCGCGCGGCGAGGTCTCCACGCATCCGCGCGTTGCAAGCGTCGAGCAGTTTTCCGAGCCGACGATCGGGAGCCACGGGTATTTCTCATGCTCGGTATCGAGAATACGGAGGCCGTAGTTGATGCCCGCAGCATCCATATGCTGACCGGCACCCGAGGCGTTTCCGTTCATGGCACCGAGAATGAGGCGCGTCTTGTCGAGCTTTTCGACCTCGGCGCGCTGACGGCGGAAGATCAGCGCCCCCTCGGGAGTGTTCTGCAGGGGCTCCTCGTTGAAGAGCGACCAGAAGATGACCGACGGGTGGTTGCGGTCACGGCGCACAAGCGCCGTAAGGTAGCCAAGCTCCTCGCGCGTGCACTCAAAGCGGCGGTTCTCGTCCATCGCGATCAGGCCGTAGCGGTCACAGGCATCGAGGATCTCGGGGGCGGGCGGGTTATGCGCCGCGCGGTAAGCATTCACGCCCATCTCCTTGAGGAGTCGGACACGCATCTCCTGGATGCCGTCGGGCACGGCAACACCGACACCGGCGTGGTCCTGGTGGTTGCAAACGCCGCGCAGCTTCAGCTGACGGCCGTTGAGCGAAAAGCCGGTCTCGGGATCGACCGAGAAGGTACGGTAGCCGTAGGTCGTGCTCACCGCGTCAAGCTCCTGCCCCTCGGCATCGAGGAGGGTGATCTCGGCGAGATAGAGATTCGGGGCATCGACGTCCCAGCGGTCGACCTCGAGGACGGGGATCGAAAGCGATGCATCGGCCGTGCCGGCGGCGGGCGCCGTCACAGGTGCCATCGCCTCCCCGACAAGGCGCCCCTCGCGGAGAAGGCGCACCGAGAGCGTACCGGAAAGGGGAGACGTATAGTCGCTGTTCTCTACCGTCACGGTGATATCGGTGGCAAAATCATCCTTAGTCCCCTCGATGTGACGGGGGAGGACCGAAACACCGTCGTGAGCAATATGCAAGGTTTCCTTTACATAAAGGTTGACATGACGGTAGATGCCTGCGCCCTCGTACCACCAACCGTTCGAGGTCTTGCCGTCAACAAAGACGGCAAGGGTGTTCGGCACATCGCCGAAGTAGGCGCGCTCGGTCACGTCGATCTCAACGCCGATGTAGCCGTTCTGATGGCGGGCAAGGAGCGAGCCGTTGAAATAGATCCTCGAGAAGACCGAGATGCCCTCAAAGGAAATGAGGATGTGCTTGCCCTCCCACTCCTTCGGGAGCAGGAAGACCTTGCGGTACCAGGCATCGTTCTTCGTGAGATACCCGTGCGAGAGGTCCTCCTCGGGCGAAAAGGGCGAGCCGACCACGTAATCGTGCGGCAGGTCCACCGTCTCCCAATCGGCATCCTCCCACTCGCGCGAGGCGGGGTTGTACTGCCGCCCGGCCTTGGTGGAATAGTACGCGCTTTCGTGCGTGATCCTTGTATCGGTCTCCACCTCGCCGAGGTGGAATTTCCATTCGGTATCCAAAGAAATTTTATGGCGCATGATTCTTCTCCTTATGCATTCTCATCCTCGCCCGCCCCGTTTGACACGGTATCGGGCGCTTTTTTCTTCTTTTTCTTGATCTTCCCTGCCGGGGCGCCAAGGTCGATGCCCTCGGCAACACAGATCGGGACAACGGTCGAGGGGTCGCGGTAGAGCACGCGGTTTCGGAACTGCGCGGGCACAGGCGAGAAGTCCTCGCTCCGCTCGGCCAGGCGGTCATGCCAGGTATTGTAGAACTCGGTAAAGCGCCCTTCGTCAAGCGCCTCCCGGATCTTGGCCATCAGCTCGTTATAGAAATAGAGGTTGTGGATAACGGCAAGGCGCATCCCAAGCAGCTCGCGCGCCTTGAAGAGGTGGCGGATATAGGAGCGCGTATAGCGGCGGCAGACGGGACAGCCGCAGGCCTCGTCGATCGGCTTTGCGTCGGCATAGTACTGCTCGTTATTGATGTTCATTTTGCCGTGCCAGGTGAAGAGGTTGCCGTGGCGCGCATTACGCGAGGGCATCACGCAGTCAAAGAAGTCGACGCCGCGGTAGACGGCCTCAAGGATATTCTGCGGAGTACCGACACCCATCAGGTAGCGCGGCTTATCCTTGGGCATATGCGGCTCGACCGCCTCGATGATGTCGTACATCACCTCGGCCTCCTCACCGACGGCAAGGCCGCCGATGGCGTAGCCATCGAGCTCGATCTCGGCGGTACGGCGCATATTCTCGATGCGCAGATCGCGGAAGGTGCTGCCCTGGTTGATACCAAAGAGCATCTGGTGGGGGTTGACGGCATCGGGGAGGGCCTTCAGGCGCTCAAGCTCGTTCTTACTGCGGAGGAGCCAGCGGAGGGTCCGCTCGCTCGAGGCCTTGGCGTACTCGTAGGTCGCGGGGTTCTCAACGCACTCGTCAAAGGCCATGGCGATCGTCGAGCCGATGTTCGCCTGGATGCGCATGCTCTCCTCGGGGCCCATGAAGATCTTCTTGCCGTCCATGTGCGAATTGAACCACACACCCTCCTCGTAGATCTTGCGGATCTTGGCGAGCGAGAAGACCTGGAAGCCACCCGAGTCGGTAAGGATGGGGCGATCCCAGTTGAAGAACTTGTGGAGGCCGCCCATCGCCTTGATGAGCTCGTCGCCCGGGCGGATGTGGAGGTGATAGGTGTTCGAAAGCTCGACCTGGCACCCGATCTCTTTGAGATCGGCGGTCGAAATACCGCCCTTGACGGCGGCAGAGGTGCCTACGTTCATAAAGACGGGCGTTTCGATCACGCCGTGGACGGTGGTCATCCGACCGCGGCGCGCGTTGCCCTCGGTTTTCAAAAGCTCAAACATAGCGTTCTCTTTCCTCGGCGCCGCTCAGTGCTGAATGCGGTTGAACTCGCGGTCAAGCCGATGCTTGGTCATAGTGAAGGAGATCGGCCGCCCATGGGGGCAGACGGTGATATCGGGGCGCGTCAGCACACGCTCAACGAGCCAGCGGATGTGCGCCTCGTCATAGGTGCGGCCCCCCTTGATGGCGGCCTTGCAGGCCACCTGCCAGAGGGCACGCTCGCGGCGTGAGAGCTCGGCAAGCGCAGGGTCGCCTGCGCCATCGGCGAGCGAGGCGAGCATCTCGGTGAGCAGGGTGCCGGCCGCATCGGGAAGGACGGCGGAGGGGATGGCGTAGATCTCGGCCCTAGCGCCCTCAAGCGTCAGCTCAAAGCCCACGGCCTCAAGATCGCCGCGGTATTCCGTGGCCGCCGCGGCCTCGGTGGCCGAGAGCGACAGGACAAGCGGCAGGAGGAGCCCCTGCGAGGCGGCCTTGCCGTTCCGTCTTTGCTCCTCGAGGAGGTCTTCAAAGAGGATGCGCTCGTGCGCCGCGTGCTTGTCGATCAGGAGGAGCTCCTCATCGCGCTCAACAAGAACGTAGGTCGAGAAGGCCTCGCCGATCAGGGTATAGCCGGGGGGCACGGGCGGCGCGGGCACCGGCTCGGCGGACGGCGTGGGGGTCGGAGGCGCCGCCGTCTTCTCTTCCCCATAGGTGAAGGCGGTGGGCGAAGCGACCCGAGCCGTCGCCTCACGGGTAGCGGCATGATCCGCAAGGACGCGGAGCGACTCCCGGGGAGTGAGCTCTGTGCGCGCCTCGGTCATCGGGGTGCTCTCGCGGCGCACGGTAAAGAAGTCGGAGGCCAAGCGGTCTTAGG
>JAZSGE010000143.1:0-34652 GCA_045532575.1 Eubacteriales bacterium
CTACGTAGATACCTTCCTGATATACCATGTATGTAGATGCGTTCTCAGGAATGATGCCCTCTTCATAACCGCCGTAGGTCATAGCGATGAAGTTCATCATTGCGGGAGAGGTAAAGTTATCGTAGCAGTAGGTATCAACAAGACTACCGGAGGGATTAACCTTACCTGCAAGAATATCGGTAACAGCATTAGTACCGGTGATACCAAGACCACCAACCCAAAGAGCTGCGTCAACACCGTACTTGCCGTCCTTAAGGAAATCAACCTCAAGAGCATTGGAGGTATTGATAAGAACTACGATAGACTTGATCTTGCCTGCGTCCTTAAGGGACTTAGCATATTCAAGAAGCTTAACCTCATTGGCGTTAAGCTCAAGGTAGTTTTCATAGTTAGGATTGCCTTCATAACCGGGGAAGGAGCAGTCGTAGCCCTCACCGCCTACGCGGGAGAAGGTAACGATAACCGCATCACCGTATTCGGAGATAGAGTTTTTAACGTCCTCAGGATAGTTGTCAACGTCAATTTCAACAATGGGAGCCTGACCTGCAAGCACAGCGCTCTCACCCTTTCCCTCGCCACTGGAAACAGCTTCCTTAAGCTCGTTCGCCTCATCGCTGAGATACCAGTTCCAAAGGGTCTCGTTAACAGTAAATCCAGACTTTTCAAGAGCACCCTTGAGATTGTCTGCCTTGGAGGCGTCAACGTTACCCGAACCAGTACCACCGTAAGTAAGGTCTACGGAATTAACCGAAAGGGTGCTAACCTTTACGCCATTTGCAAGGGGAAGAGCTCCGTTGTTAAGAAGAAGGGCCGCACCCTCCGCCTCAACAAGATAGCAAAGCTCGTCTCCAATCTTAAGTGACTCCTCATAGTCGTATTCAGGCTTGAATACATCGTTTGAATTATCTGCATTCTCGAGTTCCCAGAATCTGAAGCCATTGAAGAAGAGAGAGACGGTATTGTCGAACAGTCTCAACACTGCGTTCACGGGAATCAGGACTACGTAGAGAACAACCAAGATTACCGAGATAACTTTACAGAATTTTCTCATGTTTTTCTCCTTTTTTATTCAGGCAAAGCCTGTTATTAACAATTAACCATATTACCCGCTTATATAATGCGCGCAAAAATAAAATGGTTTGACATAATTATAACACATTTCCCTTGTTTTGTCAACAAAACTGTATTAGTAACAAATAAACAAATATTTTCTTGTTTAAATAGCAATATGCACAAAGACAATTTTTCACTAAAGACTTATTTCCTGACGTCTAAAGCGGTTTTCTGCACAAAAATAAAAATTTATATGTTTGAAAAAACAGAAAAAATCAGGCAAAATTGCATCGTTTTGCAAATAGTTATTGTCATTTCGTCAGCATTTTAACACAATACAAAGTGAATACTGGCTCTCCTTAGTTTTGATTTAGTAAGCAAATCACATTGTTTTATAAAAAAAGGAGCACGGTCAGAAGACCATACTCCTTTTTTGTTATGGCGCTTAATTTAATCAATTAATTGTAAACAAATCGACCAATTAAACTACCTTGTTATAAAAATTAACATACCAAATAATAGTAAATAATATACCAACAGACAGAAAAACGAGTCCTGTAACAAGAATGCAACGATCGGCGCGTTTCTTTTTCTCAGCCAACTTGCGCTCACGGTACTGTGAATAAGCCTCGTGGTTTTTCCTTCCCATAGGAACAAAAACTGCCAGTATCATATTTCTAATAACAAAACCAATTCCAAGCAATGCGCCCTCATCGCTGACGAACAACATGCCTGCAACAAGTGTCATTAAAATGCCCGATACGAAGAAACCGTCTGATAAAATCTGAATATTTACGCCAAGATCATTGGTGAAAAATCCTTTTATTCCAAATACGATTAACGTGATCAAAGATGCTATACCAAAGCAGATCGCATATTTTTTAATAAATGCTTTGTTTTCCTGTTTCACTGTTTTTTAACCATCCGTTTTGTTATTTACCTTAATTACTAATCATTTGCCTGTATTTTTTTTCCTCTGCATCGTTACAGTATACAAAGTGACCGGGAGTGATCTCACGTAGCGTAGCAGTATTCACCGAATAATCATGCTCTGCGAGAGGATTATAGGTTACTCTTGTACGCTGCTTCTCATAAATAGGATCGGGCAAAGGAATTGCCGAAAGAAGCGATTTTGTATAGGGATGCAACGGGTTCTTGAAGAGCTCATCCGAGTCTGCAAGCTCTACCATCTGACCGAAGTACATAACACCGATACGATCGGAGAAGTACTTAACAACCGAAAGGTCGTGAGCGATAAATAGAATGGTAAGGCCCATAGAATCCTTAAGATCGTTAAGAAGATTGATAACCTGCGCCTGAACAGATACGTCAAGAGCAGAAACAGGCTCATCGGCAATAATCATTTCAGGTTGCATAACGACCGCTCTTGCAATACCGATACGCTGACGCTGACCGCCGGAGAACTCGTGAGGATAACGATCTGCGTGCTCACGCACAAGACCTACTCTCTCAAGGATCTCATATACCTTCTCGTTGATGTAATCCTTATCGGTAACACCGTTAATTACAAGACCTTCTGCAATGATATCACGAACGGTCATACGAGGGTCAAGAGAAGCTATAGGATCCTGGAAAATCATCTGAATCTGAGTTACAAGATCTCTGTCAGCGTGATTATTATCAAGTTTAGCCTCGTCGATCTTGATCATATTTTTCAGTACAACTTCGTCGAGCTCAGCTCTGATCTTAGCGATCTTTGCCTTGTTTTCTTCCTTGTTGTAGGGGTTTGCATCAGTATCAGCCTTAAGCTGTGCAATTTCCATTTTTGCCTTTTGCTTAGCCTCTGCTATAGCAGTTTTGTAAGCAAGAGTACCGGCACATATTCTGTGACCCTTGAAGTAAACGTCGCCACCGGTAGCATCATAGAGTTTAATAATAGTACGTCCGGTGGTAGTCTTACCACAACCAGACTCACCAACAAGGCCGAACACCTCGCCCTTTTTGACATCGAAGGAAACTCTGTCAACCGCCTTAAGAGGACCAAAGTGCTGGGAAAGATTCTCCACTTTGAGAAGAACCTCTCCGGTGTTTACCTCGTTATAATTACCACGTAATGCTCTGCGTTCAGATATCGCAAGATTCTTTGCAATAATAGAACCTGTAATCAAAGCAACAAGCGAAAGAGACGCAAGAACAACAAGGGAAACGACAAGAAGGGTCTTGTTTTCAAATTCCTTGTTAAAAATAAGAACGTCAATAATAAGAACCAAAAGTATCGCTGTAATCTCACAGGTTAAGAGATAAGCAAGGTTTTTATGCTTCCTAATTTTCACAGCATCCTGCTGATTATTATTAGCATTCTTTTTGTTATTCATCATAACGCACCTCCCTGTGATTTCATTTTTTCAATACGCTCTGTAATGATCTTAGGAAGCTCAACCTTGGGTGCGTCAGGATGAAGCAGCCATGTAGCGGCAGAGTGAGTTTCAGAAACCTCAAACATGGGAGGCTCCTGCTCAAAGTCAATCTCAAGAGCGTACTTATTTCTCTCCGCAAAGGCATCACCAATGGGAGGATAGATCATATTGGGGGGAGTACCGGGAATAGCGTCAAGCTTTTCGTTGGTGTCAAGGTCAGGCATAGAGGACAGAAGCGCCCAAGTGTAAGGATGTCTGGGATCATAGAAAATGTCCTCTGAGGTACCGTACTCAACAATTTTGCCCGCATACATAACAGCAATTCTGTCTGCCATATTAGCAACAACGCCTAAATCGTGGGTTATGAAAATAATGGAAAGGTTGTGCTCGCGCTTCAGACGGTTGATAAGCTCAAGGATCTGAGCCTGAATGGTAACGTCAAGTGCAGTTGTAGGCTCGTCACAAATAAGAACGTCAGGGTTAGCCGAAAGAGCAATAGCAATAACTATTCTCTGTCTCATACCGCCCGAGAATTCGAAAGGATACTGCTTATAACGGATTCTGGCCTCGGGAATACCTACCTCTTCCATCAGCTTAATTGCCTTTTCCTTCGCAAGACGGGGTGTAAGAATGGTTACGACCTGAGCAGCCTTTTCCTTTAAATAGTCAACGATTTCAATACAGCGCTTATCAAGATCAATGCTTGCGTAATTATCAACGTCTGCCTGGAATTTCTCAAGGACACGCTTGATAACAGTAAGAATGTTTTCAATCTGATCTTCAGGCTCAACGATAGACTTTGGAACAACCTTCCAATCTACATTTTTACCCCTTGCAATAAGAGCCTCTCTCTTTGCTGTCTGACGAGCAAAGCGCTCCTCCTCCTTCTGATTGTTCTTGATATAGAAGAAGTACTTGTCTACTTCTCTCTCAAGAGCGTCACCAAAGGTATATGCTACGTTATCCTTGATCACAGCAAGAGAATCAATAGACGCAAGAACAGCAGCATTTAAGCTCTTGCAAAGTGCGGAAGCCTCCTGAGGCGTAAAGTTTCCTGCCATAAATAATTCATAGGCATTGGTTAAACCATTAATTGCATTTTTCTTATTCGCAATAGAGTTATTAAGAGAATACTGCACTGCCATCTTTTCCAGTGCCATAAACGAGAGCATAAAGTCTTCCTGAAGGAATTTATATGCCATCTCATTTGCTTCTTCAGCAGGCATTGCGCTAAGATCGGTATCAGGATGCTTATAAACGTAATAACCTATGCGGAAGAAGTTATATTGAGGCTGAGCAAGCATTTCCTCTGCAATTGCTTTGATGCTTCTAAGAATCTCTACGGTTTCAACAGAGGCCTCTTTCTTAGAGACGCTGATTGTAACAACATTTTTTATAGACTCACCAAAGGAAACCTTTGATTTTTCAGCACGGATTGCATTTTCCAAGGACGCAAGATGTACCTTTATTGTTTCAAAATAATTGTGAGCAAAATACTTATCGTCAATTGCCTTAAGCTTACGCTGTACTAAGCCAACAATGGAAACAACGTCAACCTTCTGCTTCTTATCAGCAAGGAAGAGGAAGTCTTCGATAATAGCAACAATCTCCTCCGCGGTTGTACGTGCATCATTGTAGCTATTCTGGAGCTTATTTGCGCACATATTAAAGTTATCGAAGGTCTTGATATATCCTTCAATATCACTGACAGAATATTCCTTATTGCCACTTGCAGCAATCGCCTTTTTCATCATCTCGGAAAGAGAAGCAAGCTTTGAATTGAAGGCTGCACGGCCTTCCTTACGGTTAGCCTTGTTTTTAAGGAGCATCGCCTCGGTAATCTGCTTACCGATTCGCATAATGGGGTTAAGAGATGACAGTGGATCCTGGAATACCATGGCGATCTTGTCACCGCGGAGCTTGTGCATTTCCTCCTCTGGAATACGCATAAGATCCTGACCATCGTAAAGGATCTCACCACCCTCGTGAATCGAGTTAACGGCAGAAATACCCATAATTGCCTTGGACGTAACAGACTTACCCGAACCGGACTCACCAACGATGGCAAGTGTCTCGCCCTTATAAAGATCAAAAGAAATATCACGTACTGCCTGCACTCTACCAGCATCAGTGCGGAAGGAGATCTTCAAATTATTGACTGACAATTTTACTTCTTTATTCATAATTTAATTAATCCTCCGATCCTCTGAGTGATGGGTTGAATGCATCGCGAAGTCCGTTACCGAACAGGTTGAAGCTGAGCATCAAAAGAACAAGGAACAGACAGGGGAAGAATGCAACGTAGGCTGCGCCGTCGATAATGATAGAACTCTGTCCCGCTGCGATAAGTGTACCAACACTGGTAGTGTTTCCTGCCTCCAGGTTAATGATGCCAAGGTAAGAAAGGCTTGTCTCCGAATAAATCATAGAAGGAATAACCAGAGCAACGCTTGTTACAATAGTGCCAAGTCCGTTGGGGAATATGTGCTTAAACATAATTCTGGTATCCTTTGCGCCAAGAGTTCTTGCAGCAAGGACGTATTCCTGATTCTTAAAGCGGTAGAACTGCATACGCGTTCTTCCTGCCATACCGATCCATCCAGTTGCAAAGAAAGCAATAAACAGAACAAGCGCCTGGCTGGATGAGCCCATATGGTATTTCAAAAGTGTGATAACAATCATTGTAGGCACAGAGCCCAAGATCTCGGAGAATCTCTCCATGAAGAGGTCAATCTTGCCGCCGAAGTAACCGGAAATAGAACCCCAGATTACGCCTACGATGAAGTTTACAACAGCAACAACAGTTGCAAATACAAAGGAGAATCTTGCACCGTATGCAAGGCAAGCAAAGATGTCCTTACCATAACCGGTAGTTCCAAACAAAAAGCTGGGATCTTCAATTCCATCCTTCAAAACCTGAGTGTGCTGATAAGCGTAGTACTCATAATAATCAGCTCTTACCTCGATACCACCGTCAACCTTTCTACCATAAGCATAGTAGTAGGTTACCTCGGTCTCGTTGCCTTCCGAGTCGATTACAATCTCCTTAATTCCGTCCTCACCCTCAATTCTGATAGAATTATACTCAGGTATCAAGGAGTTTGTGGAGCCCGCCTCATACTTCCAATAATTGGGGATAATATTACCCTCGCTATCAAGCTTAGGTCTGATGGTAGATGCCTTGGGGTCGACGGTCAAGTAATAAATATTAGCGTCAAATTTATTCTTTTCCTTCATCTCTTTTCTATAAGAGAATTTAACAGTGGGATAAATAACCTGTCTACCAGTCTCATTCTGATATCTCTGAATGTCCTGGAATTCCTCAGGAGAGATGATCTTATACTTACCAAATCCAACACCGTAGTAGGTGTCAAAACGATAGGAATAATTAGATCCGTCGGGACTTACCTCGTATTCACCATCCTTGATAACGTCTTTACCTGTTTCCAGGGCAAGAGCGTAATCCTTGATGTATCCGAGGTAGTTGGTGTTTTTGGTTCTGGCTCCGTCCCAAAAATTAATTCCATTTTTTACAAAGAACTCACATCTGGGTGTTGCATATGCAAATCTCTGATCGGCATACGCAGGAGTAAAGGGAGTGAAGAGAGGTGCGATCAAGGAAAAGAGCACCAAAATCGAAATAACGATACCTCCAACAACTGCACCCCTGTTCTTACAGAAACGATTAAAAGCACCCTGGAAATAGCTTATAGGCTTGGTATCGAACTTACTGTCGTGATTAAGGTCGTTTCTCTTAGCGAATTGGAACTTCTCTTTGGGGATATTATTTATATTATTTACTTTTTCCATAATTACTTAGCCCCCATTCTAATTCTCGGATCTATGAAACCGTAACTAATGTCGATAACAATACCTGCCGTCAAGCTAACCAATGTATAGAAAGCAGAAAGCAGCATGAAGAAATCGTAGTCCTGGAAAGTGATGGAATTAAGGTAAAGACCACCAACACCGTTAATACCAAACATGTTCTCAATGATAAGAGAACCGGAAAGAACCGAAATAAATTCACTTAAAATTGAGGGAAAGATAACTACCATCGAGTTACGCATTGCATGGCGATAGATAGCCTGGCTCTTGGTCAAGCCCTTTGTTCTTGCAAGAAGCATAAACTCACCGGTAAGTACCTCAGAAAGCTCCGCACGGGTGAAACGTGCATAACCTGCAATCGAGCCCAAGCTGAGCGCAAATACTGCAGGAATCATAGACTTAAAGACTTCCCAGGTAAAATACTCTTTACTTGTTGAGACGACTAAGTCAAACCAACCAAGTTTAAAGCAAAATACGTACTGAATCAAAAGGCTAAGTACGATACTGGGAATAGAAATAAGCAAAATAATAAAGATATTAATAACCTGGTCCTGCCACTTATTCTTTTTAAGCGCAGCCAAAATACCTAAACCAAGACCGATGGGTACACCGAAAAGGGTTGAGTAAATATTAATCAATATTGTAGGGGGGAGCTTACTAACAAATATATCCCAAACAGGCTTGTTAATATACTCACCATAGGTAGTAGCAACGCCGAAGTCGCCGTCGGTTACAATTCTACTAATGTAAGTTACAAACTGAAGCATGATCGGAACACGGTCGTAAGTATAAACTCCGTTTTCACCTTTTTGAACATTGGTTATCCAGCCTCGACCCTCAAGAATACCATAGATAATATCTGCGTCCTGACCGGCACCAACATTGACGGGAATCGGCAAAAGCTTGATCAACACAAAGCTCATCGTGAAAATGATGATGAATGTGAAGAGCATTAAACCGAGACGCTTCGTCACATATTTAAACATATACATAGGTTTTTCTCCTCTGTTCTTGTTGTTTTCCTATTCAAATCTTTGCGAAAATAAAAAACAATTATATCAAATAAACTGGTTACGATTTTAAATAATCCTGCGCACACAAAGGCTGTGCGCCGCACATAGTCTAACTATTTTTGCTTTTATCAGCAACATTTTACTGTCATTCTAATGTTATTAATCGATTTAGAGAGAATTTTGTTATTTTTTTGTTATCTAAAAATGCGCAAATCAGCGGTGAGCGAAAATTCGCTCACCGCCTTTTTACAGACTTAATAATCTTAGTAAGCTATTATTAAAATTTACTCGGACTTCTTGTACTCGTTAGAGAGATCGCCGTTGTTATTCTTAACGAATTCAAGCCATTCAGCATCGGTGTACTCAACCACCATATATCTGAGACCACCAAAGCCCATGAAAATGTTGTAATCATCAGAGAACTGAGAGAACTTAGCGCCAAGGAAGGAACCGCCTGCACCAGAGATAAGCATTACGGAACGGCTCTCCTTAAGAACTGTTTCCTCAAGAGCGGAGAGGATAGCAAGTCTTGCGTGAGTGGGAACCTTACCTGCGTCGAAGTTGTAGGTCTTTTCCTGGTTGTACTCAGATGCAAGACCGTTGAGGCAGTAGTACCAGTTCTGAATGCTCATGGTGATGGTCTGGTTTGCTTCTGCATAATCGCCAGCAGGCATAGTTATGGTGAGGTCGATGGAGGAAGTATCCCAGTATGCGTGATAGTTGAGATCATCCTCGGGGTTAACGAATGCACCAATGATATCGAAGGGGTTGAAGGGGTTACCAGAGAAGCCGTAACCGAAACCGATCTGAGTTGCACCGGAACGGAATGCCTCTGCCCACTGCTGACCAGCAGATGCGTCGAACTTAACCTCGATCATGCCCTGAAGAGAAGTGCCCTCAACAAGGCCGTCGATGATGTTCTGGAGATAATCTGCTCTTTCTCTCTGCTTAGCAGTATCAGAGGAAGAACCGTAAACAAGAGTGATCTTCTTGCTTGCATCATAGCCATAGTATTCAGCATCAGCGTTAAGGATGTTGATAGCTTCTTGCATCTTCTGCTTAGCAAGAGTGGGGTTGTAACCGGTAAGAGAATCGTATGCATCCTCAAGAGAAAGGTCAACGAGATCACCAGTGGACCACTTGCCGTCCTTCTCAGTCCAGCCGTATGCACGAAGAACGCCAGCCTTAGCAATGTCATGGAGACGGTACTTACCACCGTCTGCAAGAGTAGCAGAGTTCTCAATGTCATAGTAATACTCGGTGCTTACAAGTCCGAAGCAAGGAGTAGCAGTACCGGGCCAGATAGTCTCAACAACGTCGTTTCTGTTAAGACCAAGGTTGAGTGCCTGTCTGAACTCAAGAATTGCAAGGATACCGTTGTTGTTATCGCTTGCCTTAAGAACAGGAAGGTTGGAGTAAAGCTGCATACCAAAAGTAGAAGTTTCGGGAGCGAAGCTTACATACTTAGAGTCAAGGTATTCACCTACGTTATCGGTATCAAGAGCGCCGTCATCGTAGTCACCGGCAAGGAAGCCCATCCAACGAGTGGAAGACTCAGCTACCTTACGGCAGTTAATAGCAGTAATATTGTACTGGTTCTTGTTGTCTTCCATGTTCCAGCCGTACCAATGCTCATTCTTAACGAGCTTGTAATGGCTACCAGCATCGAACTCAACAAGCTTGTAGGGACCCCAGCTAGCGGTGGTCTCAAGAGAAGAGTTGTAAACAGAAGTGTAGAGAGTAGAGCCCTTTACAGGTTCTCTCTTAGCTGCCTCGTACTTACCCTGGTGAACAAGGGGAAGGCTGGACATATAGTATGCTGCCCAAACAGAAAGAGTACCGTCTTCGTTAAGAAGAGAGTAGGACTTATCAAGGCAGATAACGATTGCGTTTTCCTCAGGAATAGCGTACATACCAACGTTTTCCCAAGCAACGTCACGGATAAGGTTTTCAACTCTAATACCAAGCCAGTACTCGTAGTCGATACCTACTTCACAGTAAGAACCGTAACCTGCACCGGGACCGATATACTGCCAGAAGAAAGCAGCGTCAAGAGCAAGGTCTTCACTGCCGGTTTCCCATCCATCGGGAGAGTTGTAAACAGTAGTGCTGTTGTAAGGAACGTACTGAGGCATAAGGTTGCCTTCTTCGTCAACGTGACCGCTGATATTAAGACCAAAGAGGTCGGATGCAACAGCGTGCATGTTGATGTAAATCTCAGCGCCTGCTGCCAATGCAGCGGAGTTGGATTCGTAACCCTGGCTACCAATAGTAGGATAGGTAGCTTCCTGGTTCTGATAGAAGTAATCCTTAGAATTCTTTACTCTAAGAGTATCGTAGTAGGTGTTAGCTCTGAAGTTCATGAAATCAGGATCGAGCTGAGCCTTCATAGAGTACTCGAAGTCAGCAGCGGTGATGTAAGTACCATCATCCCACTTAAGATCGTTACGAAGAGTGATCTTCCAAGCGTAGCCGCCCTCTTTCTTCTGCTCGTCAGTGTAACCCCACTTGGAGTCAACAGTAGAGGTAACATCCTCAAGCTTAGTAGCTGCAGAATAGTTAGTAGTAATACCACCGGGAACGATTCCTGCCTTATTGATGGAACCGTCTGCGTTGAACTTACCACCCTCGAACTTATAGTCGTAAGTAAAGAACGAAGAACCAATGTAAGACATGATCTGGGTGTCATTATTGTCCGCATAATTCAATTCATTCCAGTTACTGGGCATAACAGCTGTAGTAGTGTTATACTCTGCCTGCTTGTAGGCAAAAGGAGTAACTCCGTCTTCATAGTCAGCGCCACACTTATCGCATTTGCCGTTGTCATCAGCATCAAGGTGACCGGGGCACTTCTTGGAGAAGAGGTCACAGGACGCAAGCATGCTAAAGCACATTACAACAACAAGAAGGAGTGCAAGAATTTTTGTACTTTTCATGATAAAAAAGTCCTTTCATAAAATAATTTTTTATATTTAGACTATGTTGAATAGTTATATTCAACACATAGTAAAATATACAATGTAAAATAAATAAATATTTAATAAAATGGTTTTTGCACCGAGCAGAAGCGACCAAGCCTCACTGCCGGGTGCAACGAATAATTATCTGCTAAGCGAAAAAATGAAATAGATGTGCCTATTATACTACATCGTTTTTCATTTGTCAACCCCTTTTTGAATATTTTTTTCATTTTTTGAAGAATTTTTTTCAATTTCCTTCATTTTCCATTCAAAACCGCCCGTTTTTTGCAAGTTTTTGACACCCTCCTTCATTTTTGACAGTTTTTTGACGAATATTTATGCATACTTTATGCACTTTTTATGCATATAACAAAAACAGGGCTGACTTTGTGCAATTTTACCATAAAATCCCCGTTAATCACCCCATATAGTCCCGATAGGCACCCCTCGATTTGTTTATTTTTAACAATAACATAATCGCTCAACCATACCAAAAATCCTGTTTATTTCGCACTAACTAAGGTTTTATGAGGAAAATTGTGAATTTTTTGCTTGTTTTTATTGCAATTTTCTGCTTTTTGGGATTTTTACATTATTTTTGTGTCTATTATATAATAAAAAAGGTAGAAAAAAATACTTGTAAAAGTGGAAAATATAGTGTATAATGGTTGCAATAATACTATTATATTCAAACGAAAGGAAAAGATTATGAAAACTTTTTCCGAATTTGAAAAAAGGAAAAAATATCTTGTTTGTGTAGATAGCGACGGCTGCGCAATGGATACCATGGACGTAAAGCATTTTAAGTGCTTCGGTCCTTGTATGGTTGACGAATGGGAGCTTTCAGAATGGAGGGATGAAATTCTCCATCGCTGGAATGAAATCAACCTTTATACTATAACGCGCGGGATAAACAGATTTAAGGGGCTTGCTCTTGCTCTTTCCGAGATAAACGCAAAGTATCGCATCATAGACGGCGTAGATCATTTGGTTGAGTGGGCGGAAAATGCGCCCGAGCTGTCAAACGCTGCTCTTAAGACGCTTATAAAACTAAATCCCGATATAACAATATACGCAAAGGCTCTTTCCTGGAGCATTAAGGTCAACGAGGCTATTAATTCACTCCCCGATGAAGCAAAGCTTCCCTTCCCTATGGTGAAGGAAGCGTTAGAATTTGCCCACGGACAAGCCGACGTAGCAATAGTGTCCAGCGCAAACCTCGGCGCAGTTCTGGAGGAATGGGGGCAGCACAGCCTTCTTGACCACGTGGACGTAGTTATGTCACAGAACGACGGAAGTAAGGCCTACTGCATTGGCGAGTTGCTAAAAAAGGGCTACGACAAGGAAGATGTAATTATGTGTGGCGACGCCTCGGGTGATTTAGCAGCGGCCGAAAAGAACGGTGTTTTCTTCTACCCCATCCTTGTGCGTAAGGAAAAGGAAAGCTGGGAGGAATTTATCTCAGAGGGCATTAACCGTCTGCTTAACGGCTCTTACGCCGAATACGGCGAAGCCAAAAAACAGGAATTCTATAATAATTTAAACAAATAACGTAAATAAGGAGTACTTTAATGGTAAATCTTAAGAAAACCCCTTACAATCTTTCCGACTCGGATATAGCCTGGGTCAAGGAAACCATAGCAGGGATGACCGACGAAGAAAAGGTTGGTCAGCTCTTCTTCCAGCTCACAGCAAGTCAGGACGAGGAATACCTGAAGGAGCTTATGGAGAAATATCACCTTGGCGGCTGTCGCTACAACGGTATGCCTGGTGAAAAGGTTCTTGCCCAGAATAAAATTCTTCAGAAGTACGCAAAGATCCCCGTGTTTATCGCCTGCAACCCCGAAAAAGGTGGCGACGGCGTTTGCGTTGACGGAACTCAGGTTGGCTCGGGAATTAAGGTAGGCGCAACAGGTAAAACAGAGTACGCAGAGGCTATGGGACTCGTTTCGGGCGCACAGATTGCTGCTACAGGATGCAATATGGCTTTTGCTCCCGTTGTGGACATTCTCTACAACCACGAGTGTGAGGAGGTTCTCTCCCGTTCCTTTGGTAACGACCACGAGCGTGTAGCCGCCATGGGCAAGGCTTACATGGACGGTCTTCACAAGACCGAGGGAGTCGCTGCTACTGCAAAGCACTTCCCCGGCAACGGTCAGGATTACCGTGATGCGCACATTTCCAATAATATTAATAGCTTCGGCCACGACCAGTGGATGGCTACCTACGGCCACGTTTACAAGACCCTTATAGACGGTGGTCTTGACGCAATTATGGGCGGTCACATTCTTATGCCCGAGCTTATGAAGGATATTAAGCCCGGTATCAGATACGAGGATATGCTTCCTGCAACTCTCTGCCAGGAAATTATGACAGGGCTGCTCCGCGACGAGCTCGGCTTCAACGGTATGGTGGTTACCGACGCAAGTCACATGGTGGCTATGACCAACCAGATGAAGAGAAAGGACATGCTTCCCCTCTCCATTATGGCGGGCTGCGATATGTTCCTATTCTTCAACGATCCTGACGAGGACTTTGGCACCATGCTTGAGGCTTATAGATCCGGCATTATCACCGAGGAGCGCATGGAGGAGGCTCTTACCCGTATTCTCGGCCTTAAGGCTAAAATGGGTCTTAACAAGAAAAGTAAGGAAGAACTTTGCCCCTCAGGCGATGATTTGCAAATAATACTTTACAATCCCAAATATAAAGCGTATGCTCCTGCCATCAGCCGTGATGCTATCACTCTTGTAAAGAGTCTTGACAAGGGAGTTCTTCCCCTCTCCCCCGAAAAGACAAAGAGAATCATGATAGTGCCTATCAAGGGTGTGGACAATCCTCTTATGGCTCTTGCAACTATGGCCATGGGTGGTGGTATGCAGAGAAAAACACCTGCGCAGAAGCTTCAGGAAAGACTTGCCGAAAAGGGCTTTGAGGTATTTATTTACGAGAGTCCCCTCGACAAGATGAAGGCAATGATGGCAAGAGGTGAAAAGCCCAGCCTTAACCTTTACTTTGCAGGCAAGCACTCTATTGCAGATTTCGTTTCCGAGCAGGATCTCGTTATCTCGCTCTTTGACGTTATGAACGGTCACCCCTCCTTCGGTCTTTCCAAGGGTGGCGGTGAGATTCCCTGGTACGTACACGAGCTTCCCGTTGTTGGTATCAGCGTAAACAAGCCCACTATGCTGGCTGACTGTCCTATGCTTCGTACCTACATCAACGCCTACGACTCCAGTGACGATACTATGGACGCCCTCGTTGACGCACTCGTTACCGGTGACTTCCGTGGCAAGGACCCCATCGACTCCTTCTGCGGTATGTGGGATACCAAAATATGATGTCACTCATCAAATTAATATGGAATCGCAAAAGGACAGGAAAAATCCTGTCCTTTTTCTTTGTGGGTAATCCAAAATTTTGATACCGTTTCAAAATGGGTACAAATTTTTGAACTATGGGTGCATCTTCCTACAAGGGTTTGCACCCATTTTAGTTCGATAAATTGGAATTTGTAATGCTGTTAAGCGCAGTTATCTACCTAATAGTTTTTCGAGTACGGGAGTAATCGTATTTGTAAGCACCTCGTATCCTGCGGATGTTAAGTGACCGCCATCGGTCGTATATTCTGCATATATTTCACCTGTTTCAAGATTCAAAAGTGGAGAATACAGATCGACAAATTCGTATCCGTATTTTTCTGACAGGAGCTTTATTTTAACGTTGTTATAAGCTGCTTTTTGATTATTTTTGCCCCATTCCTGACTCATAGATGTAAGAGATAGCAATACTATTTTGGTATTTGGCAGATTTTCCTTAAATCCCTTCAAAATATTTTCATAGTTATCAAACATTGTATCAAAGTTGTTTGCCCCTATGAGCATTACTGCCACTTTAGGCTTTAAATCATAAACCGATACCTTAAGACGTTTTTCAAGACCAAAGGTCGTTTCACCACCAATTCCGCGATTAAGAACAAGATATTGCGGAAAGTATTTTTCAAGATCGTATCCGTCGGTAAGGCTGTCGCCAAGGAATGCAACGTCCACCTCATAGTCATCATATTTCTCGTTTTCCGCTGTATACATAGCAAGCTTTGCGTCATAATACTCCTGCACCGCTTTTAATAATTGCTCCTTCTCTCGCTTTTGCGGCAATGCCACAGCAAAAATATATGTAAGACTTACCCCTATAGCCAATAAAATAGAGAACGCTGCCGTTGCAAGAATACGCTTCCTCTTTTTAGTCATAAAGATCCCCTCCTGATTTGTTGATCATCTTAAAAGTGGCCGTCAAATTCTTATTTTTAAGTGAGTGTATTATAACATAAAATTAACTCTAATTCAATTTGTTTTGCGTGAAAAAAGAAAACTCGACTTTCAATAAGCCGAGTTTTCTAAATTGTTTCCTTTAAATCCCTAAGAGCGACGCCTTTTTACGGGGGGTCTTTACTTTGCCAGCTTCCCGTGCTCGGCAAGCAGCTTATGGATGCGCTTCGACTGATCGAGCAGCCCCGACACGCTCTGGTCATGGTTCAGGGTGTCGATAATGTACGCCACGTACTTACACATGTTGACCTCGCCGTACCACTTGCGCGAGAGGAGCTCGGGCGTGCGGTAGACAAGGTTCGTCGTCATAATACGGGTGAAAAGCCCCTCCTCGTAGGCCTCATCCATCGCCTCGAGACCGTTGCAGAAGAGGCCGAAGGCGGTAAAGATGAAGATGCGCTTGGCACCGCGCGCCTTCAGCTGACGGGCCACGTCGATCATCGACTCGCCCGAGGAGATCATATCGTCAACCACGATGACATCCATGCCCTTCGGGTCGCGGCCGAGATACTCGTGCGCCTCGATCGGATTCTTACCGTTGACAATGATCGAATAGTTGCGGCGCTTGTAGAACATACCGAGCTCGATGCTCAGCATCGAGGAGTAGTACATACAGCGCGACATCGCGCCCTCGTCGGGCGAGACCACCATGATCTTCTCCTTGTCGAACTCGACATCGGGATATTCGTGGACGAGCGCCTTGATCATCTGGTAGGTGGAACGGAAGTTATCAAAGCTGCAAAGCGGAATGGCATTCTGAACGCGGGGGTCATGCACATCAAAGGTGATAAAGCTGCTGACACCCATGTTGTGCAGCTCCTGGAGCGCGATCGCACAGTCAAGCGACTCACGGCTCGAGCGCTTGTGCTGGCGGCCCTCGTAGAGCATCGGCATAATGACCGTGATGCGCTTGGCCTTACCGCCGATCGCACCGATAATGCGCTTGAGATCCTGGAAATGGTCGTCGGGGCTCATCGGCACCGTCTTCCCGTACATCTGATAGGTCACACCGTGATTGAAGACGTCCGAGATGATATAAACGTCACGGCTGCGCATCGAATCGCGGATCATGCCCTTGCCTTCACCGCTGCCGAAGCGGGGGCAGGAGGCCTCGGCGATATACGTGCCTTCCCCATCATGGCGGCGCGACTCCTGAATGTAACTGTCTACCTGGGCAACGAAGTCCTCGCACCCGCGCATTCCGATGATACTGAGATCGCCATAAGAGTGTTCTTTCATTCCACGCACCGTCCTTGCATATTTTACATGTATATTATAACGGCAGGACGAGCGAATGTCAAGGGTGGAAGCAACAAAAGGCAGACTTTTTCGGTTTCTCTTTTCACGATGTCACCAAAGGGCGCATATACTGAGAGTATACCGTAAAGGAGGAACCGTTATGGACACTGCACCTGCGCTTACCGTTTTGAACGAAACGGGTACCCTGGCCGTCCGGGTCGTGACAGCCGGCGGTGCCTACCCCGTCGAGGGGGCCGATGTCCGCATCCGGGGGGCGATGCCGGAAAACGCCGGGATCCGCTATCTTCTGACTACCGACAGGAGCGGCCTTGCCGAAAGGATCTCGCTCCCGACACCGGCGCGTGCCCTCTCCTTGACCCCCGGCGGCCTTCCCGGCTATGCCACCTATCTCATCGAGATCTTCAAGGCGGGCTTTTACCCCTTGATCTTCCGCGATGTTCCCCTCTTCCCCGGTATCACCTCGCTTCAGCTCGGCGAGCTGATCCCCACCCCTGCCTACCGCCCCGAGGACTATCCCCCGATCACCGAGCTCGATTTCACCGAATATGAGCCGCTTGAAGGAGGAACGCCGAATGCCTGATCTTCCCCGCATCCCCGAGACCATCACCGTCCACCTCGGCCCTCCGGACAGCGCGGCGGCCAACGTCACTCTCCCCTTCCCCGATTACATCAAAAACGTGGCCTCGAGCGAGATCTATCCTACCTGGCCGGAAAGCGCCATCCGCGCCAACATCTACGCCGAGATCACCTACGCCCTGAACCGTGTCTACACCGAGTTCTACCGCAACCGCGGCTACGACTTCGATATCACGAATTCAACCGCCTATGACCAAGCCTTCGTCAACGGTCGCGATGTCTTTGAAAATATCAGCCTGATCGTCGACGATATCTTTGACAGCTACATCCGCCGTCAGGGCTTTGTTGAACCACTGTTCGCCTCCTACTGCGATGGCATCCGCGTGCAGTGCGAGGGGCTCTCGCAATGGGGCACCGTCTCGCTCGCGGGCAGCGGCCTTGTCCCCTATGAGATCCTGCAATATTACTACGGGAGCGATATCGACATCGTCCGCGATGTACCGGTCGAAAGCCTTGGGGAAAGCGCCCCCATCGTGCCCCTGCGTATCGGCACCGCCAACAACGATGTGGCCCTTGTGCAGACACGCCTCAACCGCATTTCCGCCAATTACCCCGCCATTCCCAAGATCTACGAGGCCAACGGCATCTATAACGAGGCGACCGCCGAGGCCGTCCGCGCCTTTCAGCGTATCTTCGGTCTCACCGAGGACGGGATCGTCGGGCGGAGCACCTGGTACAGGATCGCCTATATCTACAACGGTGTCAAGCGCCTCTCGGACCTGAATTCCGAGGGGCTGACCCTCGGTGAGCTCCCCTCCGAGTACCCCGAAACGCTGAGGGAGGGAATGCAGGGGCCGGCCATTCGTGTCCTGCAATACTACCTCGCCTACATCGCCCAATACGTCAACTCGGTCCCCTCGGTCGAGCTTGACGGTGTCTTCGGCCCCGCAACGCGCGAGGCCGTCATTGCCTTTCAGCGCACCTACGGCCTTCCCCGGGACGGGATCGTGGGCGAGATCACCTGGAACCTTCTCTACAACACCTACCTCGGGATGATCGGCACCGAGCCCATGCGCTATGAGGAAGGGCGTACCCTCCCCTTCCCCGGGCGCAATCTCTCGCGCGGTGACAGCGGCGAGGACGTGCGCGCCCTCCAGCAATATCTCTCCTATGTCGGTCGCTCCTATCCCTCGATCGGCACCCTGACCCCCGACGGAGTCTTCGGCGCCGCGACCGAGGCGGCCGTACGGGAATTCCAGCGCCTGTTCGTCCCCTCCTTCACAACAGGCATCGTCGGCGCCGCCACGTGGAACGATCTGATGACTGTATACAGCGATCTTTACATCGGCAATCAGGCAAGCGAGGGGCAATACCCGGGCTACGACGTGGGATAAGGAGGCACTATGTACGATATAAGAGAAAAGGCCGGCGCCATCCGCGAGATCCAGCGCTACCTTCTTGAGCTCTACTATTACGCGGGCACCAAGGCCCCCGTCATCATCAACGGCATCTATGATGCCGCCACACGCGCGGCCGTGCTCGCCTACCAAAGGGGGCGCACCCTGCCCGAGACCGGGATCGTTGACAGGACCACCTGGGATCACCTGTACCGAGACTATCTGACCGCAAGGGAGGCACGCCTCCTTTCATCGGAGATCGCCGCCGATACCGCTCTCCCCCTCTCCCTTGGCGCAACGGGTGAGGGAGTACGGGCGGTCAAGGCGCTTCTGAACCTCTTGGCCGAGCGCTACCGCCTCGAGGTACGGAGCGACCTTGGCAATGTCTACACCTACGCCGCCTCGGCCGTCGCCGCGGCACTTCAGAGGATCTACCGCCTCCCCCCCACCGGCGAGATCACCCCCGCCTTCTACCGCAAGCTGCTCCGCGACCGAAACTATCCCGGAATGCCGCCTCCCGCTGAATAAGCACCACGCGGCGTGTCGAGAATAACCAAAACAGATGAAGAAGGAGATCGGCATGACGCAACGCTTTACCTCCAAGGCAGAAAATGCCCTCCGCGCCGCCGAGCGCGTGGCCTCGGAGCTCGGGCATACCTATATCGGGAGCGAGCACCTGCTGTACGGCCTCGCCGCCGAGCACGAGGGGGTCGCCTCGCGGATCCTCGAGGGGGTCGGCATCTACGACGAGAAGATCAAGAAGACCATTTCACGCTTGGCGGGGGTCGGCACGCGCAGCCGTGTCACCGCCGCCGATCTGACGCCGCGCGCCCGCAGGATCATTGAGCTCTCGGCCGAAAAGGTCAAGCGCGGCTCGGTCGGTACCGAGCATCTTCTCCTGGCCCTCCTCTCGACCGAGGACTCGGTCGCCCATAAGGTGATCGCCTCCTTCGGGGTCGACCGCCATGAGCTGCTCGCCGACCTCGTTCCCATCTCGGATATTCACGCCGCTAAAAAGAGCAATAAATGCAATGATAAGGCACGTCCCTCGCTCGAGACACTCAAGGGCTTCGGGCGCGATCTCGTCGCCCTCGCCGAGGAGGGGAGGATCGACCCCGTGATCGGTCGCGACCGCGAGATCCAACGCCTCATTCGCGTCCTCTCACGCCGCACCAAGAACAACCCCTGCCTCGTCGGCGAGGCGGGGGTCGGCAAGACCGCCGTCGCCGAAGCGCTTGCCATGCGCATTGCCGAGGGTAGCGTTCCCGACGAGCTCGCAGGCAAGCGCATCCTCTCGCTCGACCTTTCCTCGGTCATTGCGGGCGCCAAATATCGCGGCGAATTTGAGGAACGGATGAAGCATCTTCTGGATGCCCTGCGCAAAGACCCCGACATCCTCCTCTTCATCGACGAGATCCACACCATCGTCGGTGCCGGCGCCGCCGAGGGCGCCATCGATGCCGCCAATATCCTGAAGCCCGCCATGGCCCGCGGCGAGATCCGCGTGATCGGTGCCACCACCCTCGAGGAATACCGCCGCCATATCGAGCGCGATGCCGCCCTCGAGCGCCGCTTCCAGGCTATCGCCGTCGAGGAGCCCACCCCCGAGACCGCGCGTGACATCCTGCGCGGTCTGCGCGGTCGCTATGAGGAGCATCACGGTGTCCGCATCTCGGACGAGGCTCTCGAGGCCGCCATCGACCTCTCGTGCCGCTATCTCCCCGAGCACCGCCTCCCGGATAAGGCCATCGACCTTATCGACGAGGCCGCCTCCGAGCTGCGTATGCGCCACCTCCAAACCCAAAAAGAAATCAAAGACTCGGAGGATATTATACGGCAGAAGGAAAGTGAAAAGGAAGAAGCCATCCTTTCGCAGAATTATGAGAGGGCGACCCTCCTCCGTGACGAGATCGCCGCCCTCCGCGCGTCCATCGGTGACGTCATCGCCGAGAAGACCGCCGAAAGATCCCTCCCGACCGTCACCCCCGAGCTGATCGCCGAGACACTTGAGGAACGGGTCGGCATCCCGATCGCCGCCCCCGGTGACGACGAAAGCGCCGCCCTCTTCGGACTCGAGGAGACCCTCGCCAAGACCATTGTCGGCCAAGAGGATGCCATCGCCGCCGTTTCGCGCGCCGTCCGCCGTGCGCGCACGGGAATGCGCGACCCCCACCGTCCGATCGGCTCCTTTCTCTTTCTCGGCCCGAGCGGCGTCGGTAAGACCGCCCTCTGCCGCGCCCTCGCCTCCTCGGTCTTCGGGAGCGAGGCCGCACTCCTCTCCTTCGACATGTCCGAGTATATGGAAAAGCACCCGGTCTCGCGCCTTATCGGCGCCCCTCCCGGCTATCTCGGTCACGAGGAGCCCGGCCTCCTTACCGAGCGTGTCCGCCGCCACCCCTACGCTGTCGTCCTCTTTGACGAGATCGAAAAGGCGCACCCCGATGTCTACAATCTCCTTTTGCAGATCCTCGAGGACGGCATCCTGACCGACAGCCACGGCCGCACCGCCGAATTCCGCCAAACGATCGTCGTCATGACCTCAAACCTCGGTGCTCCGTCAAGGTCAAGCAGCCACCCCTTGGGGTTTGCGGATATTGTCCCCAAGGAACAGGCGACCGAGGAGCAAAACGCCGCCCGTGAAGCGGCCGAGCGCTACTTCCGCCCCGAGCTTCTCAACCGCCTCGATGAGATCGTCGTCTTCCGTCGCCTTACGCGCACGGATATCACAAGGATCGCCGAACGGATGCTCGACGGCGCCCTTGAGCGGATCCGCCACGCCGGCTTTTCTCTTGCCGTCGCCCCCGGGGTCGTCCGCTACCTCGCTGAGCGCGGCTATTCCCCCGAGCACGGCGCGCGCGCCCTCCGCCGCACAGTCACCTCACTCCTCGAGGACCGCTTCTCCTCTGCTGTTATCGAAGGAAGTGTCCTGCGCGGCCACCATTACCTCGCCGAGGTGACCGATGCCGGCCTCACCTTCCGCCGTACCGATGCCCCCGAGGAGGCCGAAGGCCCCGCGCCCCTGGAGGATGCCGTCACGCCGTGATTCCCCTTTTTTCGGCCATCCGCGCAAGGAAGAATCGCTTCCAAATGCGCCTACAAAATAATATATAATATATTTTCCAAAAACCTCTTGACAAACGAGCGGCGCCGTGGTATACTTGTCATACCTCTGTCAGAGGTTTTTTTGTTGTGCGCTTCGGGACGAGCTGCACACGCCCTCTGTTCTTGAGGGAGGTACACGGTCGTATGACCGACACATGGGAGTCATCCCAAATTCAATTAGGAGGTGCCGTTAAATGAGAGTCAAGATCACGATGGTTTGCACGGAATGCAAGCAGAGAAACTATGACACGAGTAAGAACAAGAAGAACGATCCCGACAGAATTGAAATGAACAAGTTCTGCCCCTTCTGCCGTAAGCATACTCTGCACCGTGAGAGCAAGTAATCGAGAGGAGAAAACGCATGGCTGATATGGAAAACAAGAACCTCGAGACCGACGCCGCCGAAGCAGCGGAGGCCACCGAGGTCGTCGAAGCCCCCTCGGTTGCTGAGGAAAAAGTCCCCGCCAAGAAGCAGAAGAATGCCAAGCCCGGCTTTTTTGCCCGGATCGGCGGCTTCTTCGCCCGTCTTGGCCGTCGCATCGCCAAGTTCTGGCGCGACTACAACAGCGAGCGCAAAAAGATCGTCTGGAAGCCCTGGCGTGAGGTTTGCAAGAGCTCGGGTATCGTCGTCGTTTCGGTTCTGGTGTTCAGCGCCATTATCCTTGGCATTGATACCGCCTTTGACAGCCTTTTCAAGTGGATCGCCGGTTTGATCTAAGGGGAAAGCAATGAGTGACATCAATGAAATGAACCTCGGTCCCCAGTGGTATGTCATCCATACCTATTCGGGATACGAGAGCAAGGTTAAGGCCAACATCGAGCAGATCGTCAAAAACCGCGGTCTCGGCCACTTGATCTACGATGTGGTCGTCCCCACGGAAAAAAGCTTTGTGACCAATGCGAAGGGTGAGCAAAAGGAGGTTGAGACCAAGCGCAAGCCGACCTACGTCTTCATTCATATGACCATGAATGAAACGAGCTGGGGCGCTGTGCGCTACGTGCCGGGTGTTACCGGCTTCGTCGGTCCCGGCTCCCGTCCCGTCCCGCTCACGGATGCCGAGCTCAAGAAGCTCAACATTGGTTCCACCGTCGCCGAATTCGCCTTTAAGGTGGGCGACAAGATTTCCGTCGTGTCCGGTGCCTTTGCCGGGTATAACGGTGTTCTCCAGGAGATCAGCGAGGACAAGAAGCAGCTGACTGTCCTTATCTCCACCGAGCGCCGCGATATCTCGGTTATGATCGACACGCAGGATGCACGCCTCGCGGAGTAAGCGGACTTCCCCGCTCTTCGCACCGTCCGCTTGCGGACATTTTGTGGGAGGGAGAAAATTTTAACTTACATTCTCCCGTATCTTTCACCACGCTATGGAGGTTATAGTATCATGGCAAAGAAAATTTCCGGTTATATTAAGCTTCAGCTTCCCGCCGGTAAGGCGACTCCCCAGCCGCCTGTCGGTCCCGCCCTCGGTCAGTACGGTGTCTCGATCCCGAACTTCACGAAGGAGTTCAACGAGAGAACCAAGAACGACATGGGTCTTATCATCCCCGTCGTCATCACCGTCTACGCCGACCGTTCCTTCACCTTCATCACCAAGACCCCTCCGGCAGCCGTTCTGATCAAGAAGGCCTGCAACATCGAGACGGCGTCGGCCGCCCCGAACAAGGACAAGGTCGCTTCGATCACCAAGGAGCAGGTGAAGAAGATCGCCGAAACCAAGATGCCCGACCTCAACGCCGGCTCGCTTGAGGCCGCCATGAGCATGGTCGCCGGCACGGCCCGCAGCATGGGTATCACCGTGGTTGACTAAGAAGGAGGAACAGAAGAATGGCTACTTTTGGTAAGAAGTATACCGACAGCGCGAAGCTTGTCGACAAAACTAAGCTGTATGACAGCGCCGAGGCGATCGAGCTCGTTCTCCAGACCGCCAAGGCCAAATTCGATGAGACCATCGAGATCAACGTCCGTCTTGGTGTTGACTCGCGTCACGCCGACCAGCAGGTCCGCGGTGCTATCGTTCTTCCGAACGGCACCGGTAAGACCGTCCGTACCCTCGTCTTCGCCCGCGGCGATGCCGCCAAGGCCGCCGAGGAGGCCGGTGCCGATTACGTCGGTGCCGACGAGTATGTGAAGAAGATCACGACCGAGAACTGGTTCGAGTTTGACGTCGTTATCGCCACCCCCGACATGATGGGCGTCATCGGCCGTCTCGGTAAGGTGCTCGGTCCTAAGGGCCTGATGCCGAACCCGAAGGCCGGTACCGTTACCACCGATCCCGCCAAGGCCGTCCTTGAGGCCAAGGCCGGTAAGATCGAGTACCGTCTTGACAAGACCAACATCATCCACTGCCCGATCGGCAAGGCCTCCTTCGGCACCGAGAAGCTCCTTGAGAACTTCAACACGCTGATGGATGCCATCATCAAGGCGAAGCCCGCCAGCGCCAAGGGTCAGTACATCAAGAGCTGCGTCCTCGCCGCCACGATGGGCCCCGGTGTTAAGGTCAACTACGCCAAGCTTTCGTAAGAAAACGCAAAAAGAGCGATCCGCAAGGATCGCTCTTTTTGTATTTAAGAAAAAAACAGCCTTCACCGGAGATGATAGCCCGTCGTCGTCACGGTCGCCGTGAGATTTCCAAGCTCATCCGTGACGTCCACGCGATAAAGGGCGGTCGTCTTCCCATCCTTGATGCAGACAGCCCGTGCGATCAGCCGCTCGCCCTTGGCGCTTCCCACAAAGGAAATATCGGATCTGAGCGAAACACACCCCATCGTCTCCCAATTGGCGGCCACCGCAAACGCAAAGTCCGCCAGCATGAAATAGGTCCCTCCCATGACAGCGCCCATGGCATTGCGGTGTGACGGCGTGATACGGAGACTGCACACCGCACAGCGGTCGCCGACCTCCTCGATCACCGCGCCGTTCTCGGTCGCAAAGCGGTCGTTCTCAAACAGCTTTCTTACATCCTCCAAGGTTTTCTTCGTTTCCATAGTACAGTTCCTCAAAAGACCTCTTTTATCCGCATATTTTTAAAAAGCAAACGGCATCACGTAGGCCGAGAGGAAAATCCCCACCGTGAAGGATGCCGCGTTGGCCAAAAGGGCATACGCCACGTAATAGAACGCCGGGCGCGCTCTCTCGGAGGCGCGTGTCACCCAAAGCGATGCGACCACCGCCTCGATCACAAAAATCAAAGCCTCAAGGGCAAAGCCCCATGGGACGAAATGCCGTCCTTTTCCAACAAGATTCAAGGCAAGATTCAAAAAGATCTGCGTGCCGATATTCAAAAGCAATAATCGCACGAACAGCCGCCTGCCGCGCATCCCGAAAAGGAGCGCCAGCCCAAGCTCGATCGCAAGCGTCAAGCCAAGCCGCACGAAAAAGCCGAAGAGCTCGTAGCCGTACAAATAGCTGCGATGCACCGTCAGTCTTTCGTCCGTGCTCTTTCCCTCGTCATACTCGGCCGAGCCGATCGCCTCCCCCTCCAGCGCTACCGTATAGTAGGTATCAAACGCATAGCGGTGCAGAACCTCGGTGGAAAGAAAGCGCCCGTCCTCCGGGAAATACAGGAGGACCTTGAAATCATCGGGCGGATAATAGGTCCAGGCGATCCCCTCCTCCTCGCTGATCGACCATGCGATCTGGAGGAAATAATAGCCGTCGGGGTCGGCGTGATCGACAAAGGCACGCCAGATATCCTCGGGCAGGCGGTTCGGGTTTGCCCGCTCCTCCTCCCCGTTCCACGCGCTTTCGGGGCCTGTCGAGGCGTGCTTTGAAAGCAGGGTCGCGTAGCATTCCTCCTGCCCAAGCCCCGTAAATTGAACACGCACCGAGGGCTTTGGCCCCGTGTCGGCATACACCACGGAGGGCAGGAGAGGGAGGATAAGAAAGAGGCAAAGCACCACCGCAAGAGAACGCGAAAGTCGTGTCATAGTCTCCTCCTTATCTCTCGTTACTTCAATTCAACCACCGTAACGCCGGCATCACCCTCGCCATAGGCTCCCATGCGATGGGAGGCCACACGGCGATCCTTTTTCAGATATTGACCGATGGCCTTGCGGAGCGCGCCCGTGCCCTTACCGTGAATGATGCGCACGGTACGGATGCCGGCAAGCACCGCATCGTCAAGATATTTGTCCACAATGAACCAAGCATCGTCGCCGATCATGCCGCGCACGTCCACCTCGGGGTGGAAGTCGGCACGCACCACCTGGCGCTGGCGCGCCTCGGGCTTCGGCTCCTTGACCTTCACCCTCTGCCCCTCCTCCAGGAGGCGGAGATCGGAAAAGGCCACCTTGGCCTTCAGGATGCCGGCCTGCACCGTCGCCCTCTGTTCCTTCTCGGAAAGGGCAATGACCTCGCCCTCCTGGTGGTAGGCCACAAGGAAAACGCGATCGCCAACGCGAAGCGCGCGCGGAAGGGTGTATTCATCGTCCAGCGAGATCTCGCGGAATTCGGCCTTGTCGTAGAGGGCATTCCCCTCGCGCAGGCGGTCGCGTACCGCCGCCTTGGCACGGTTCAGCTCCTCGGCAAAGTTGGCGGCATCCTGCTTCTTGCGGATGCTGTCAAGCTCCTTGAAGATGTAGTCGCTCCCGGCACGTGCGCTGTCCAACAGCTGCCGCGCCCGCGTAAGCGCCGAGGCGATCTCCTTTTCCGAGGCCGCCGTCTTTTCCTGCAGGCGGCGCTCGGCCGATACCTTGAAGGCCTCGTATTCACGCCGCAGGCGCTCGGCCTCCTCGCGCTCGCGCTCCATCACGACGCGCTGTGCCTCAAGCTGCGAGATCACGCTCTCAAAGCGCTTGGTGTCTCCCGAGAGGTGCGCATCCGCACGGCGGATGATCGAGGGCGAAAGCCCCAGCTTCTCGGAAATGGCAAAGGCGTTCGATTTTCCCGGCATACCAACGATCAGGCGGTAGGTCGGGCGCAGGGTCTCAACGTCGAACTCACAGGAGGCATTCTGTACCCCCTCGGTCTCAAGGGCATACACCTTCAGCTCGGCATAGTGCGTCGTCGAGGCCGAAAGTGCCCCATAGCTCCGCACCTCCTCGAGGATCGCCTCGGCGAGCGCCGCGCCCTCGATCGGGTCGGTGCCGGCCCCCAGCTCATCAAAAAGCACAAGCGAGCGGTCGGTCACGCGACCGATGATATCCACAATGTTCACCATATGCGCCGAGAAGGTCGAAAGCGACTGCTCAATGCTCTGCTCGTCCCCGATGTCCACCAGCACCTCGGAGAAGATGCCCATTTCGGTCTTCTCCTCAGCCGGGAGCGCCAGCCCCGCCTGGGTCATCAGCGCAAAAAGGCCGAGCGTCTTCAGGGCGACCGTCTTACCGCCGGTGTTCGGCCCTGTAATGATGAGCGTATCAAAGTCTCCGCCAAGCGAAATGTCGATCGGCACGACCCTGTCCTTCTCAATGAGGGGATGCCGACCGCGAGAGATCGAGATCCGCTTCTCATCGAGGAGCCTCGGCACCTCGGCCCCCATCGCATCGGCATACGCCGCCTTGGTAAAGGCAAAGGCGATCTCGGTCATATTATGGCAATCGGCGGCAACGGCACCGGAATTCTGCGCACATACGGCCGAAAGCTCGGCAAGAATGCGGTCGATCTCGGCCTGCTCGCGCGAGGCCAGCTCGCGGAGCTCATTGTTCGCCTCGACCACGGCCAGCGGCTCGATGAAGACGGTCGCCCCCGAGGAGGAGGTGTCGTGCAAAAGCCCCTTGATCTCCCCGCGGTACTCGGACTTAACGGGGATCACGTAGCGGCCGTTTCGCATCGTTACGATGTTTTCCTGCAAAAACTTCGAGCGTGCGCCGCCGATGTAGGTCGAAAGCGTATCCTTGATGCGGTTGTTGGCCGCGCGCACCTTACGGCGGATCTCGGCAAGCGCAGGGCTCGCCTCATCGGCGACAAGATCCTCGCCGAGGATGATCCTTGTAATGCGATCCTCAAGCGGCCGCACCGCGATCAGACGGTCAAAATAGACGTCGAGCGCCGTCGGCGTCTCATAGGTCTCAAGATATTCGACAAAATGACGGGCGGCGCGCAGGACCCCCGCGATCGCGAGGAGCTCGCGCGGCGAGAGGGTGGCCCCCTTCTCGGCTCTGCCGATGGCATCCATGACCCCCTCATCGCTCGTAAAGGGAGGGTATCCCTTACTGCCGATCAGGCGACGGGCATCGGCCGTTTCGCTCTGGCGGCGCAAAACGATCTCATATTCGTCCTCGGGCATAAGCGACAGCGCACGATGGCGCGCGCCCTCGGTCGGGGCGTGGCTCGCCAGCTGCAAGAGGATCTTATCGTATTCAAGAGCCGACAGTGTCTTTTGCGTAAAAAGCATGACTATGGATTGCCCTTGGCAACCTCCTTATAGAATTGCAGAGTGCGGAATCCGCGCTCAAGATGGTTCAAAAGATATTCCTCCGCGGCGTGGGAGAAATGGCGGATGTCCTCCTCCCCAAGGCGGAAGGCAAACAGCCTCTCAAGCGGACAGCTCACAACGTAGGCGAGCGCCGCGCGGGTCGCCGGGGTCACGATGCAAAGGAGGGCGCGCGTACGGGCGCGGAAGTCATCCTCGTCACGCGGCAGCTCACGCTGCACCGCCGCATGGCACTCCGAGCACACGATCGACCCGTTCATCACGTCAAGCAGCATCTCGCCCTCCCGCTTACCGCAAAGCACGCACTCGGAGAGCTCGGGGAGATACCCGAGCGCCGCCGCCGTGCGGAACTCAAACGCCCCCTTCACAAGGGCAGGCGCATACTTCTCGGTAGCAATGGCATACAGGGCATTCAGGGCGAGACGCAGGATCTCGGGCTCGGGCTGCTCGGGGACGGTCACATCGGCCGCCACCTCGCAGATATAGCTGCCAAGCGCCGCGCTTACAATATCAAGGCGCAGATCGTAAAAGCTCTCAATGAGCTCCACCTCGCGGACGTAAAAGCGGTCACCGCGCACCGTCAGCACAAAATCGGCATAGCAAAAAAGCTGCGAGGCGGCAAGATAGCGGCTCTTGAGCGAGCGACTGCCGTTCGAGATAGCGGTGACAAGACCGCGCTCGGCCGTCAGGATCGAAAGCAGCTTATCGCTTCCCGAGAGCTCCACCGTCCGGACCACAAGCCCGCGGACGTTGACCGTCATCATTCCTCGCGATAGCCGAAGTTGCGAACGGCAACGTCGCTGTCACGCCAATTCTCCTTGACCTTGACCCAAAGATCAAGGAACACCTTGATCCCGAAGAATTTCTCAAGATCCTCACGGGCGTATGTACCCACCGTCCGGAGGGTGGCTCCGTGCTTGCCTATGATGATGCCCTTATGCGAGGCCTTCTCGCAATAGATCTCGGCACGCACCGTCAGCATCCTCTCCTCCTCGCGGAATTCCTCGATCATGACCGCCGTGCCGTGAGGGATCTCCTCCTCAAGCACACGCAGGAGCTTTTCACGGATGATCTCGGCCGCGATCTGGCGCTCGGGCTGATCGGTCAGCGCATCACTCGGGAAGAAGAAGTCGCTCTCCCCCAGGTACTGCTTGCATTCCTCAAGCAGAATGTCAACACCCTTACCGTTCTTGGCGCACATCGGCACCACGGCATCAAAGTCATACGCCGCGGCATAGGAGGCGATCGTCCTTGCAATGTGCTCGCGGCTGGTCGCATCGATCTTGTTGACGGCAAGGATCGCCGGGATCGACGAGGCGCGGAGCTTATCAATGATGGTGGCCTCGATATCCCCCACCTCGTCGCGCGGCTCGATCACAAGGATGGCGGCATCCGCCTCACCGAGGGTATCCCCGGCCGCCTTGACCATGTAATCGCCAAGCTTGGTTCTCGGGCGATGCACCCCGGGCGTATCGAGGAAAACAAACTGATCGTCGCCAACGGTATGGATGCCCGTGATACGGTTACGGGTGGTCTGCGGCTTTTTGGAAACAATAGCGACCTTCTCACCGAGGATCGCATTCAGAAGTGTGGATTTCCCAACGTTCGGGCGCCCCACAATGGCAATAAAGGCTGTCCTTGTCATAGTCATTCCTCCAATCCAAGCTTTGCAATGATCTCGCGCTGGCGGCGGCACATATCGGCCTCCTCCTCTTCCCCGAGCTCATGGTCATACCCGAGAAGGTGCAGGGTCGAGTGAATGCAAAGGAAGGCAATCTCACGGTCGGTCGAATGCGAAAGCTCGGCGGCCTGAAGGGCGGCGCGCTCGACCGAGATCACAATGTCGCCAAGCGGCACCGTCTCGCCCTCGGCATCCCCCTCCGCCGGCAGCTCCTCCGCCTCATAGAGCGGGAAGGAGAGAACGTCGGTCGCGGTGTCCTTCCCCCGGTGCTCGCGGTTCAGCTCGCGGATGTACGCATCGTCACACAACGTGACCGACACCTCGGTCGTATAGAGGATGCGCTCGTAAAAGAGGGTCTCGGCAATCGCGCGGCGAATGAGGAGCTTTCTCTCATAGGAAAGCCCCACCTCGGGGGCCGTGACCGAAAAATCAAGGAAAAGGCGGGGGCCCTTCGGGGCGTAATGCTTGATAGGTCTCATCATGGCTTGTCCTTCTCTCGTTTTTTCGCGGTAAAGGTCCGCGTATCTGTCTTCTTTTGCTCATTGCGCCCGTAAGCCTCATAGGCACGGATGATATTCTGCACAAGGCGGTGGCGCACAACGTCGCGCTCGGAGAATCTGTGGATGGCAATCCCCGGAATATCGGCAAGGATCCGCTCGGCAACGGCAAGACCGCTCTTTTTCCCGTCGGGAAGGTCGGTCTGGGAGGGATCCCCCGTGACCACCATCCGCGAATTGTGCCCAAGGCGAGTCAGGAACATCTTCATCTGCTCGACCGTCGTATTCTGCGCCTCGTCAAGGATGATATAGGAGTCATCGAGCGTCCGTCCGCGCATATACGCTAAAGGTGCGATCTCAATGGCACCGCGCTCGACCTGACGGGCGTAGTTCTCGGCCCCCAGCATCTCAAAAAGCGCGTCGTACAGCGGCCGCAGATAGGGGTCGATCTTGCTTTGCAGGTCCCCGGGCAGAAAGCCGAGCCTCTCGCCCGCCTCGACCGCAGGACGCGTCAGGATGATACGGTCGACCTGCTTGCTTCTGAGCGCCTCGACCGCCATGGCCACCGCCAGGAAGGTCTTCCCCGTTCCCGCAGGCCCAAGGCCAAAGGTAACGGTGTTTTTCTTGATGGCATCAATGTAGCGGCGCTGACCGGCCGTCTTCGGTCGGATGGGCTTGCCGCGGCTTGTGATCGCAATGGCCGTGCCGTCCAGCATCTCAAGGTCATCGCCGGCATCGGCGCTGATCGTTTCAATGACGTAATCGACCGTCTGATCCTCAAGGAGATCTCCGGCACTCACCATGCGGGAGAGATATTCGAGCACACGCGCGGCACGCTCAACGTCCGCCTCGTCCGTCCCCGTGACGGTCACGGTGTCCCCCTCCTCATATCCGCCAAGGCGGTTTTCCAGGCGTACCGAAAAGCGCTCCTCGATGCGGCGGGCATTCTCATCCCCCGTACCGAAGATGGCGGCAGTCACACCACCGTCACGCATCGCAATGGTCCTTTGCGGCATAGTCATCCTCCGAGATCTTCAGCTTCATAGGCAAGGGGGGTGGTGATATCCACCACGCACTCCACCTCACACAGCAGCCGATACCCCTCCGCCGTAAGCTCACCGACAAAGGCCTCGCGCAGGACCTCCGCCTCCGCAAGGGTCGTGTAAAGCTCCCCCCTCATCCTCGAAAACGCGGCCTTTACCGCCGCCTCCTCCGAGAGGGTCAGCACCTCCTCGGTATACGGCAGGGCGTATTCCGAAACGAGGGTGATCGGCAAGCGGATGCGATCAAAGAGTATCAGCTGTTCCTTTCTTTTTATTATATCATACTCTTCCCCACTTTTTCCATATGATTTGAAAAGTTTTATCGTTTTACCGAAGAAATCGAGGTGCATCGTCAGGCGTTTTTCCTCTCCGTACACCCGATGCACCTCCTTGAGGGGCTGCTCCACCGTGATGCGGCGCACAACGCGCCCTCTGACCTCTCCCTCGGCCGCCACCCCCACAAGTCCCCCGGCGGTGGTATAGATGCCGCTGATGAGAAGGTCGCCCTTCTCTACCGTCGTCCCCGGGGTGACCCCCGCCCGTCCCCGTGTGACCGTTACACTCTCAATGACGGCATCCTCACGGGCCACAAGGTTGCAGAGCCCCTCCTCGGTCGGCGAGGGCGGCACCTTTGCCGCCTCGCGCACCTCCACGACCGCCGTGGTGCCGCGCAGATAGATCCCCACAAAGGAGATCTCGGGGTCGGCCTCAAGGAAACGGGCCCGCACCTCGGCCGTATCGATCCGGGATGTCAGATCCCCCACCGAGAGCCCGGCCCTTGCCAGCGTCTCCTCGATCTCGGTTGCACTTTTTTGCGAGTTTCCCCGTACCTCGACCCTCCAGACCACCCCGGAGGAAAGGCAAAAAAGCAATAGCGCCACAAGGCCTCCGGCAAGGAGCCCCGGGCGGCGCCAAAGACGGCGAAGGCTCGGGAGGAGCCCCTCCTCGCGGACAAGGGTGAGCGAGAGGCTCTCGGGGAGTGCGCGCGCTACCTCGCGCCGCAGCGTCAAGAGGCACTCCTCCCCCTCATCAAGGAGCCCAAGCATCCCGATGCCCTGCTCAAGGCAATAATTCAGGACAGCCGCCCGCTTCTCCCTCGGAAAGCGGAATACCGTATAGCCCAACAGCCAATCCAAGACTCGTTTCATTCCTTTTTGTCTCCATTCAAAAACAGGATCTCCGTGATATCGCCCTCGATCTCGGCAATGCCGCCGTCATAGGTGAGACAGCACAGCCCCCGCCCGAGGACCGAGAGGCGCTCATGCTCCAGGACGAGAAGGACGCGCTCCTCCCCCGCCTCCAGAATGCGGCGGGCACCGCTGACAAGCAGGCGCTTCTTTTGTGTCAGCCCCTCGATCTCCACACGGTAGCCGCGCCTCCCGGTGACCGACGCCCCAAAGGGACGGAGGAGCCTCTCTCCGAGGGTCCTCTTTTCGAGGGTCTTCCTCCCGCTTTTTGCGTTTTTGCCCATGCCGCGCCCCCCTTTTGGTTATAAATACGGTCACTCGTCTGTATAGTTATAGTATGAAACAGGAGGACGGGAAATGACGGCAACACAGAAAAACCGCTGGGGCTTTGCGGCCTGCCTATGCCTGCTCCTTGCCCTGCTTGCCTTCGGGAATGAAACGACCGGGGCAGTCCGACAGGCACTCCGCCTATGCGCCGAGACCGTCATTCCCTCGCTCTTTCCCTTTTTGGTGCTTTCGGGACTTCTGACTGCCGTGATCGGTGGGATAAAACTCCCGGGGGCACGCCTCTTCCGCCGTCTTTTCCACCTCCCCGAGGTCGGCCTTTCCGCCTTTCTGCTCGGGGCGCCCTGCGGCTTTCCCATCGGGGCCAAGACCGCAGCTGAGCTTTGCCTTAGCGGCGCGATCACTCGCGAGGAGGCAGCGCGGCTGGCCGCGCTTTCGGCCAATACGGGACCGGCCTTTGCCGTCCTGGCGGTGGGGATGGGGCTCTTCCGCGACCTGCGCCTCGGCCTCCTTTTTTACATAGCACAGCTCGCCGCCGCCATCCTCCTCGCCCTTCCCGAGGCACAACAAGAAAAAAGGAGGGGAACGCCCCTCTCTTCGCGCCGTCCCACCGAGACAAAAAAGGCCTCGCTCCCCGACGTGCTCTATCGCTCCTCGCTCACGATGCTCACCGTCACGGGCACTGTCCTCTTTTTCGCCTCGGTCACCTCTGTCCTTTCGCTCCTCCTGCCGCCCCCTGCCGCCGCCCTCCTTGCCGCCTGCCTCGAGGTGGGGAACGGGAGCGCAGCCGCGGCCGCACTCCCCCTTCCCCTCGGTATTCCCCTTGGCGCCTTTGCCATCTCCTTTTCGGGGAGCTCGGTCTTGATGCAGAGCGCCGCCGAGCTTTCACCGCTCGGCATTCCCCTCGGGCCATTTATCAGGAGAAAGCTCTATCAGGGGCTCCTCGCCACGGGGATCGCGCTCCTCTCTCTCCCCTTCCTTGTATGATAAAAAGAACACGCCCCGGAGGGCGTTTTCTTTTGTAGATTAACCGAGGCGCGCTTCGAGAGCGGCGAGCTCCTCGTACATGGTGGCAGGAACATGATCGCCGACCTGAGCGTAGAACTCCTTGATGTTGGCGACGTCAGCCTTCCAGGACTCAACATCCACAGAAAGCAGATCCTTGATGGTGTCGACCGTGATATCGAGGCCCTCCACGTTGATATCCTCAGCGTTAGGAACGTAACCGATCGCGGTCTCCTTCGCCTCGACCTTATCCTCGCAACGGGCAAGGATCCAGAGGAGGACGCGCATATTGTCACCAAAGCCCGGCCAGATGAAGTGACCCTCGTCATCGGTACGGAACCAGTTGACGTGGAAGATCTTCGGCGGGTTCGGGATCTTTTTGCCCATATCGAGCCAGTGCTGCCAATAGTCACCCATGTTGTAGCCAACGAAGGGACGCATGGCCATCGGGTCACGGCGGACAACACCAACGGCGCCGGCGGCGGCGGCAGTGGTCTCGGAGGCCATGATCGAGCCGACGAACGAGCCGTGCTGCCAGTTGAAGGACTGGTAAACCAGCGGAGCGGTCTTTGCGCGGCGGCCGCCGAAGATGATAGCGGAGATCGGCACACCCTTGACGTCGTCGAACTTATCGGAGATGCAGGGGCAGTTCTTGGCCAGAGAGGTGAAGCGGGAGTTGGGATGA
>JAZSGE010000109.1:0-2248 GCA_045532575.1 Eubacteriales bacterium
CCTTCGATCCCCACCGGGTCCACCGCAAAAATCAAAAAGAACGGCACCTGCGAGAGGTGCCGTTCTTTTTGATGGTGGACCCGGTGGGGATCGAACCCATGACCTCAGCGTTGCGAACGCTGCGCTCTCCCAGCTGAGCTACGAGCCCATAATCAGCATCACTTATTATATCACAAAAAATCCTCCTGTCAAGAGATTTTGAAAATAAAATGCGTTATCTTCCCCGCTTTTTGGAAAAGGCTTGCCTTTTTGTCGCATTGGTTGTATAATGTAAGGGTAAAATCAAGTTCAGTATCTCAAAAGGAGAAACATTATGTCTAAAAAGGTTCTGGCGTTTGACTTCGGCGCATCCTCGGGCCGTGCGATGCTCGGCGAATTTGACGGCAAGGAGATCAAGGTGACCGAGATCCACCGCTTCTCGAACGATCTTGTGATCGTGCACGGGACGATGTACTGGGATATCCTGCGCCTCTTCCACGAGGTCAAGCAGGGCATCCTCAAGGCGATGGCCGCCACCGACAGGATCGATGCCATCGGTATTGACACCTGGGGTGTTGACTTCGGCATGATCGACAAGAACGGCGAGCTGATCGGGAACCCCGTCAACTACCGTGACGAGCGCACGGTGGGCATGCCCGAGGAGGTGGCGAAGATCGTTCCGCCCTCCGAGCTGTATGCGCTGACCGGCACGCAGACCATGCGCATCAACACGCTCTATCAGCTGTATTATCTGGCAAAGCACCGCCCCGAGCTCCTCGAGCGCTGCGACAAGATCCTCTTTACCCCCGACCTTTTGGCCTACCTCCTCACCGGCAAGATGCGCGCTGAGAAGACCATTGCCTCGACCTCGAATTTCCTCGATCCCCGGACGAGACAGTTCTCGACTCCTCTCCTTGAGAAGCTCGGCATCCCGACCTCGATCCTCCCCGAGATGATCGAGCCCGGCGAGGTGTACGGCACTCTGACCGACGCCCTCTGCGAGGAGCTCGGCTGTGACAAGATCCCCGTGATCGCCGTTTGCACGCACGACACGGCGAGTGCCGTCATGGCGGCGCCCACCGACCGCGAGATGATCTACATCTCGTGCGGCACCTGGAGCCTCTTTGGCACCGAGCTTGAGGCCCCGCTCATCAACAAGAAGAGCGAGGAGATCCAATACACGAACGAGGGCGGCCACTCGGGCACCACGCGCTTCCTTAAAAATATTATGGGTCTTTGGCTGATCCAGGAGTCGCGCCGCCAGTGGAAGAAGGAGGGCTTTGACGTCTCCTATGCCGACCTTGAGCGCGAGGCGCTGGCCGCCGAGCCCTACCGCTGCTTCATTGACTGCGATGCGCCCGAGTTTGCGATCGCCGGGGACCTGCCGCGCCGTGTGCAGAAATTCTGCGAGGTGACGGGACAGTACGTGCCGAAGGATCGCGGCGAGATCATGCGCTGCATCTATCAGAGCCTTGCCATGAAGTACAAGCAGAATTACAACACGCTGTGCGAGCTGTCGGGCAAGAGGTTCGAGCAGATCAACATGCTGGGCGGCGGCATCAAGGACACTCTCCTCTGCCGTATGACCGCCGATGCCACCGGCGCCCGTGTCGTGGCCGGCCCCGTCGAGGCGACGGTGATGGGCAACATTGCCGAGCAGCTCATCTCGCTCGGTGAGATCGCCGACGTCAAGGAGGCGCGCGCCATCATTACGGCTTCGACCCCTCTGGCCATTTACGAGCCCGAGAAGCCCGAGGAATTCGAGGCGTATTACGCCGAGTTCTGCAAGTATCTCGGCAAGACCGGCGAATAAACCGAAAGAGAAAGCTCCCATACCGCAGGCGGTATGGGAGCTTTCTTTTAAAACAAAACAAGCGACCCGAGGGTCGCTTGTTCTGGAGCTGCTAATCAGATTCGAACTGATGACCTCATCCTTACCAAGGATGTGCTCTACCAACTGAGCCATAGCAGCAAGCACGTGTTATTATAACAGAGTCTTTTGGGTTTGTCAAGAGATAGGGGAAAAATTTTTGTAAAAATGTGCGGAGGGGCGAGGGGGGGAGGCGAAGGGCGGACCGCCGTGGACGTCGGTCCCTACGGGATGGTGCTTCGGTCCGGCGTATGGCGAAGGGCGGACCGCCGGGGACGTCGGTCCCTACGGGATATGCGAGAAGGGCGGCAGAGTGGACAGTACGACTCATCCGTCGCCTGCGGCGCCACCTTTTTGCCCTGTCCTGCCGCATAGTTGTTGTGCGTTGCAATCATAGAT
>JAZSGE010000088.1:0-1879 GCA_045532575.1 Eubacteriales bacterium
CTTGGTGCCCGTCCACGTGCCGATATCGTCCCAAAAGTACCACTCGTACTCGTAGCCGCCAAGGCGATGCCGGTACATCTCGCGGCTGTCAGCGAGGTACATATGACCTCCCGGCACCAGGATCGCGAGATAGCCGTCCCACTCGGCCACCGAGGCGTTACGCAGATCCTCGTTGCGCAGGAAGGCGTCAACGTAGGAGGAGCGATGCACGATCGTGCGCTCGAGGTTGACCTGGGACTTCCCCACCGCCTCAAGGCCGTGAGGCGAAAGGAACACGGGATCGTCGCGGAAGTTACAGGCGACGCCGAGACAGCCGAGCCCGGGCACGCCGTTCTCACGCGGATAGATCCTCGGCTGAAGATCTGCCGTGGTCTTATCGCTCGAGGGGTTATCCGCAGCCGTATGATAGTAGATGCTTGCCCCCTGCGCCACGTCGTCCTTCAGGACGATCAGGTGCGTGGGGGTCGTCATCATGGCGGTGATCGGCGTGTGGCCGGTCCCGTCGTTCAGATAGTTGTATGCGCCTATATAAAACGGGTTGTTATACCCGGTAAGGTCTCTTTGAGTGTAGAACACGGAGTTCGGCAGCTTCGGGTTCCCCGAAAGGAAGATGCGGCCGTCAAACTCGGTGATCAGGGTGCAGCCGTTGATGGCGTCAAGTGCCGTACCGGTGAAGTCCGTGAAATCCTGATTACCCTTCTTCACATCCTTCATATCTTTGATGGTCTTTCCGAACTTATCGGTAGCCGAATATGCTTTGATCAACACTGTGTCAGCATTTTCAAGCCCTCTGAGACTGACCGATGTAACGTAATATCCAAAAGAGTTTTCGTCTTCCGTCTTGATATATTCAAAGTCGAAGTTCTCCTTCGGCTTAACAAGATAATGGTCTTTTATTACCTCTCCAAAAGAAAAGGTCTGCCTTTCAAGGTAAAAGAAATCGGATGTGTTGCCGTCACTGTCCGTTTTGGTTCCGATCAATACACGCATATAAAAAGAGGCATTGGCATAATCAACAACTCCGAGTTCATCCAGCGTCAAAAAGCTCATGGAAGTGCTACCGCCGTCTGACGTGTATGTAGTTCCATCCTCTGGTTTATGACCGTATTCAAAGCAATGCCGATGTTCCTCCGAGCCGTCGCTACCCCTAACGACAATACCCCCGTCTATTGAACGCACAGGAGCATGCAGGTACATCTTCTTCCAGTTCTCCCCGGTCTCTCCTTCGGATACGCTAAACCTCTCGTAAAAGAGGTCCGTGAGAATATTCCGCTGCTCGTAGGGCTCTCCGTCGATATAAACGGTGGGGATATATGCGGTGTCGGAGCTTGCCGACCTCGCATCGTTTTCGTTGTGCTTGATTCTAAAGTAGGATGTTCCGTCGACAACATAAAGGCTGTCATGGAACAGAAGTGAGCGCGAAGGCGCGTTCGCAACGCGCCTCGCATTCCATTTTTGAGGATTGATGGATATATGACTCCCGGTAGACTCATCAATCCAAACCGAAGTACCTTTTGCAGGTCGCCCTTCTTCATCCCTGATAGGGAGGCCGTCCTCGCCGAAAGTAACCTCGTGAATGTCATAGCTCCGCAGATCTTGCCCACGGTGAATGATGATCTTCGCCTTCTCGTCACCTTTGCCGGGAAGGAAATGAAGACCGTTTACCTTCCCTTCGTCCCCCTCAAGCAGCTTGCGAAAGCCGGGGGAGGTCTCGATCGCGGCGCCCGATTCCGAATGGTAATCGCGCCACATGTTCAGGAGATAATTGAAGCGCGTGTCGTCGCACGCAGAGCGCTCCGAGGAGAAGTCAACGCCCCGGAACGTCTTGTAGCTTTTGTGATAAATCGAGGTTGCCATCAGCTCCACCCTTTCGTATCAA
>JAZSGE010000021.1:0-3267 GCA_045532575.1 Eubacteriales bacterium
TTTGGTTTCCTTTATCATATCTGCATCAAGGAACTGTTCAAGAAGGTTATACAGCGTTCCCGAACCAACCCTCACTCTGCCGTCTGTCATCCCGGGGACTTTATCCATAATGTCCATTCCGTAACACTCGGAGGAAAGACAGAGAAGGATATAGTACATTTGCTCTGTTAAAGTCTGAAATTTTGCTCTTGGCATAGTATTATCACCTCCATTGTCGAATATCGATATTCCGTATTTATATTATAATATCGAATATCGACAATATCAAGGGCTTTTCTGAAGAATTCACAAATGGGCAATAAAAATCCCTCGCTCCATTACGGAACGAGGGTATAACTTTTAGAACAAACCTCTGTTATATTTGAATTGTGCGTATAAGATAAGAGCTAATCCAATCAGAACACCTACACCTATTGCCAATCCGCTTGCCGCTACGTTGCCTAACGCTTCTATAACAGCACCGGCAATTATTCCCACGCCTGCAATAAGTGTTCCAAGACCGACGAACATACAATACGCTTTTTGGTTCTCCTTTGTTACCTTACGGCGATTGTACCAATGGATCGTGCCGATATTTCCGCACATATTGAAGATGCCAAGCAGTACAAAAATAATACCTAAGCCTAATTGAACTATACTCTCTCTCAGCGGTTCGATAAAGATGAAGCCCAATATAAACAGACCGATAGCGCAACCTGCCGCAAAGCCGATGATGACCTTTTTCTGCTCTGCGATAGTTTTATTCTTCGACACAAGGATTTCTTCATTGCTCTTGTTAGGGATCAGCTCGTCGATTGTGATGCCGAAATAATCGGCTAACAGTTTTAGCGACTCATCATTTGGCAATCCCAAGCCGTTCTCCCATTTTGCTACGGCGGATCTTGAGATATGTATATCGGCTGCGAGCTTTGCTTGCGAGATACCTTTTTCGCTCCGCAGTTCTTTTAGTTTTTCAGAAAATTCCATAGAAACACCTCTGTTCTTTTTGAACAAATTTTATCATATTTTCAGCTAAAAATCCACCCTTTAGAGTGTTACTTTGATGGGTTGCGCTGTTACTTTTACCGTGTTGCGATTATTTTAAGAAGAAATGGTGAAAAATACCTTTTGGCACCGTGGCGTGCGCTTGTCTTGATACAAGTCGGCTCGCTACGCTCGCCGAGCCAAGCACACGCCACGGAAAATCAAACAAAAAAGAGCCTTGAATCCTCCCGGATTCAAGGCTCTTTTTGGCCTTTTCGCCCCCAGCCAGCAGAGATGCCGCCAACGCCACACCGAAGGCTGCGCACAGCACAAGCAGGATGCAAGGCCTGTCTCTTTTCTTCGGCCACTCCCCCCTTTCTCTTGACGCTCTCAGTACAGCTTATACTTTAAGCGCAGGTTGTCGGCGATCATCGCAATAAATTCCGAGTTCGTGGGCTTTCCGCGGTTGTTCTGAATGGTATAGCCGAAATAGGAATTCAGGGTGTCGATGTCGCCGCGATCCCATGCCACCTCGATCGCGTGACGGATGGCACGCTCAACGCGCGAGGTCGTGGTCTGATACTTCTTCGCCACCGAGGGATAGAGCACCTTGGTCACCGAGTTGATGATCTCGTTGTCCTTGATCGTCATCAGGATCGCACTCCGCAGATACTGATATCCCTTGATGTGCGCCGGGATCCCGATCTGATGGATGATCTTTGTGACCTGGGTCTCGATCTCGTGGTCGTCCTTCTCGGTCTCACCTGCGACCTTGACCTCTGCCTTCGGCGCCTCGCGGCGGCTGGCGATCTCCTCGATCTCGGTGATGAGCGCCTTGCAGTCGTAGGGCTTCAGGATGCAGTAATCGGCCCCCGCCGCCGTTGCCTCAACAAAAATGTTCTGGTTGGACACAAGAGACACAAGAATGAAGATCGGGGAAGTGCCGTTCGGCGCGCGCAGCCCCTTGGCATTGCGGATAACGCCGATCCCGTCGATCTTTGAAAGCCATAGATCGACCACCACCACATCGGGGTGCGTGCGATCGATCTTGATGAGCGCCTCCTCGCCGTTCGTGGCCTCGTCAATGTGGCGGTAGCCGACCTTCTGCAGATTCTCGCGCAGGGCACGGCGCTGGTCGGCGCTTTCGTCGGCGATCAGTATTTTGCGTGTTACATCCATGTTCTTTTTCTCCTTATTTGGATTTTTTTGGTACATCCTAATATTACCACAATTTTCCACGGAATTCAACACCCAACCGCGTGGAAAAACGACGATTTTTAGCCCTTCCATTTGTTAGAAATATACAAAATGTGAAAAAATAGGTAATTTTGGAGGGCGAAAGCCCGATTTTTTCCTCTCTTTGTTTCTTGATTTCTTCCATTGTGTTACCACTTTGTGAATGAAAGCGAAATAACACCGCCGAAAAGCGAAAAAATCGCCTTCCTCTCTTGCAAAATTTACCGCCCTATGCTATAATGTCATTTGTAGAAGTATTACTTTCTCAAAAAATTATAAGGAGAGAACTTATGACCAACAACAAGTATGTCAATCAGTGGATTGACGAAATGGCCGCAATGACTCAGCCCGATAAGATCGTTTGGATCGACGGTACTGAGGCACAGGCCGAGGCCCTCCGCGCTGAGGCTTGCTCGACGGGTGAGATGATCAAGCTGAACCAGGAGCTTCTCCCGAACTGCTATCTCCATCGCACCGCGATCAATGACGTTGCCCGTGTTGAGGGCAGGACCTACATCTGCACCCCCACCAAGGAGGAGGCCGGTAACATCAACAACTGGATGGATCCTGTCGAGATGTATGCCAAGCTGAAGAAGCTTTATACCGGCTCGATGAAGGGCCGCACCATGTACGTTATCCCTTACTCGATGGGTGTTATCGGTTCCGACTTTGCCAAGTACGGCATCGAGCTGACCGACTCGATCTATGTTGTTCTCAACATGCTCATCATGACCCGTGTCGGCGTCAATGTCCTTGAGGCTCTCGGCGATAGCCCCGATTACATCAAGGGTCTGCACGCCCGTGCCGATATTGATGAGGAGAACCGCTATATCACCCACTTCCCGCAGGATAACACCATCATGTCGGTCAACTCCGGTTACGGTGGTAACGTTCTTCTCGGTAAGAAGTGCTTTGCTCTCCGTATTGCCTCCTACCTCGGTCGCAAGGAGGGCTGGATGGCCGAGCATATGCTCATCCTCGGTGTCAAGTACCCGAACGGTGAGAAGAAGTATATTACCGCCGCCTTCCCCTCGGCCTGCGGTAAGACCAACCTTGCCATGCTGATCC
>JAZSGE010000122.1:0-18437 GCA_045532575.1 Eubacteriales bacterium
TCTTCCTAAGACCGCTTGGCCTCCGACTTAGGAGCCTACCTACACCGAGGCGGGCACACGGCATACGGAATGCACTGTGTGCAAGACGGTGCTGGAGCGTGGGACGATCGCTAAGCTCGATCCCCCCGTCTATACCGTCAATTATACGGTGGGAGGACAGAGCGGCTCGGTCGACGTCAGCATCATCGACAGCTTCACGCTTCCCGTAGTCGCCATGGAGGGCTACACGTTCCTCGGATATTACGACGGTAGCGTGCAGATCACCGACGGTGAAGGAAAGAAGCTGGCCTCGTATACCCTTACCTCCGACATCAGCATTGCGGCAAAGTACCAAAGAATTGCCGCTGAGGTTCCCTATCACGGCGAATGCGTCGGGAATCCCGGCAAAACGTATTACAGCGGCACCTCCTTTGCCTACAAGATGGCACGCAATCCGTGGGATATGATCCTCTATAACGGCAAGCTGTATGTCGGCGGTGGCTATCTTGACGTCAGCTGGATCCCGTCGCCCCCGTTGAGCAGCTACGATACGGGAACCAATGCGTGGAGCTATACCGACTTTGACGTTAAGATGTATGAGGCATTTGACGAGGGCAGCACAGCTAAGGCCTGGCACGATCTCCCCGCCGCCTCCTCAAGCTCTACCGTAGTGGCGGGCTCTATCAAGGGAATCCCCGTATCCACCGATAAGGAGATCGCGGGCTTCCGATGGATCGGCGGCAAGCCCTTTGCTATCGGATCCGATAACCTCGGCGGATATACCTGGGCTGACGGTACGCTGGATCAGAAGACCCCCTCCGAGGTCGATGCAAGCGACACCCAAAAATACATAGCAAACAATTCGGGGAACTACTACGCCGTGGAAACCGATGAAAACGGGAACGACGTGTGGGTGGAATACCGTAACAACATTATGCACGGCACGCAGGTGTATGACGTTATTGAGATCGACTACAATGGCGAGCGCACCCTGATGTTTGCCGTAGGAACGGGTGGACTCCAGCTGCCGGTCAAGATCCTATCGAGCAAGGCTACCAAGAGCTATCTGACGCCCAAATTCTATCTTGCGGACGGAACGCAGTATTCGGGCAGCTCAAAGAACAGAGTCTATAATTTCTTCAAGACCGACGAGGGCATCTTCGCCTTCTATTCCAGTCAGGACGGAACGGTCAACAAGATCTTCAAGTACAGCGTTGTGGACAAGGAGCATCGCTTTGACGAGGTCAGAGAGATCACCGTCGGCGCCACCTCTGCCGACATGAGGGTCTACCTGCAATCGGATGTTGACAAGAACGGCACGGCCATTGCGGACCGCCGTCTGTTCACCGATTATATGCGTACCGAGACCTACGGCGGCTACGCCTATTACACGACAGGGTATCTCTACAAGACCAAGACCTTCAAGGAGAGTGAGACCGCGGCGATCGCAGCGCCGGGCGGCGCCATCATTACCGATCTTCTGGTAAAGGACGGCACGCTATACGTGCTTGGCTTTAAGAAGGCGGACGTCGGAAGCACCTACACGAACTACGTCTGGTCGCTCGGCGCCGGCGACACCTTCACCGAGGTGCGGAGCTTCACGTCGGAGGGAGCATATGCTCTTTCCTTTGAGAAGGATAACGAGTTCTTCTACGTGGGTCTTGGCGGCCCCTCCACCCTCATCACCGGTGCAACGACGTCGGTCGGTGACATCGTAAGGCTGGCGGTCAACGAGCATCCGCATACGTTTGGTGAATGGTCCACCGACAAGGCGGCCACCTGCACCGAGGCGGGACGCAGGGTGCGCGAGTGCGAGTGCGGCAAGCAGGAGATCGAGGTGATCCCCATGAGCGGTCACACCTCCTCGGGCTGGATTGTCGACAAGGCACCTACCTACACCGAGGCGGGCGCGCGCCACAAGGAATGCACCGTATGCAAGACGGTGCTTGAGAGTGAGAGCATTGACAAGCTTGTCGCGGCTACCTATACCGTCAGCTATTCGGGCGGTGGTCAGAGCGGCACGGTCACGGTGAGCACCGGTGACAGCTTCACGCTCCCCGTCATCGAGCGGAGCGGCTACACCTTCCTCGGGTATTATGAGGGAGATGTGCAGGTCACGGACGCGACGGGCAAGAAGCTCGCCTCGTACACCCTCACCTCGGACGTGACGTTGACGGCAAAGTACACGCGCCTTGCGGGGGATGCGGATGCAAACGGCGAATATCTCGGCAACCCGGGAGAAGCCTACTATAAGTCCACGTCGTTTGCGCACAAGATGGCGCGCAATCCGTGGGATATGGCCCTCCTGAATGGCAAGCTCTACGTCAGCGGCGGCTATTACGGCGGCGCCTGGATCTCGTCCCCCCCGATCTACACCTACGATACCTTCGCGGGGGAGTGGGGCTATGCCGACTTTACCGTCAAGATGTATGAGGCGCTGGACCCTGATAGCACGGCCAAGGCCTGGCACACCCTCCCCTCTACAAGCTCAAGCTCCGATAATGTGGGAGGGGGAATCAAGGGAATCCCCGTCACGACCGACTGTGAGATCTCCTCCTTTAAGTGGATCGACGGCAAGCTCTTCGCCCTCGGTGCCGATACCATCAACGGACATACATGGGCGGACGGCACCGTGTCCTCAAACCTCCCCACCGCCGTGGATGCGACCGATCCCCAGAAATCGGTCCCGAACAACCTCGGGAACTACTATACGGTAGAAACCGACGAGAACGGGAACGACGTTTGGGTGGAATACCGCAACAACATCCTCCATGGCACACACGTGTATGACGTCATCGAGATCGACTACAACGGTGGCAAGGCTCTGATGTTTGCCGTCGGCACCAGCGGCACACCGATGCCTGTGAAGATCTTGACGAATCCTGCTACGAAATCCTATCTGTCACCGAATTTCTATCTCAAGGACGGGACGGTGTATTCGGGCAATTCCAATAACCGCGTCTATAACTTCTTCAAGACCGACGAGGGGATCTTCGCCTTCTACGCGCACCAGGGGGGGACGGCCAAGAAGATCTTCAAGTACAACGTGGTAAACGGCGAGCATCGCTTTGACGAGGTCAGAGATATCACGATCAGCGCCACCACCTCGGATACGGCGAACTATCAGCAGTCGGACGTCAACTCGAGCGGCACCGCGATCTCGACACGCCGCCTCTATACCGACTTTATGAAGACCGAAAGCTACAACGGCTACGCGTATTATACGACGGGATATCTCTATAAGACCAAGACCTTCGTAAAGAGCGAAACGACCAAGATCGCAGCCCCGAACGGCGCCATCATCACCGATCTTCTGGTAAGAGACGGTGTGCTCTATGCGCTTGGCTTCAAGAAAACCAACTCGACGACGAATGCGTACACGAACTATGTCTGGTCGCTTGACTCGAAGGATGCGTTCACCGAGATTCGGAGCTTTACGTCGACGGGGGCGTATGCCCTTTCCTTTGAGAAGGATGAGGACTTCTTCTACGTGGGTCTTGGCGGTCCGACCACCCACGTGACCACCACGGTAACATCGGTCGGTGATATTATCAAGCTCGCCATTGCTCCGATCGGCTGACGGACAGAAAAAGCCCGCCGCCCGAGCATCCCTGCGGTGCTCGGGCGGCGCGAGCCGCTGTTTGCTGCTTCCAAGCAGCGGTATCATTCCCAAAAATTCAAAGGCGGTTGAAATTCCATCCGAACCAAGCCTAAATGCGACTATCAAAAAGGAGTAAGACGGTGAATACATCAAAGCAAAAGTGGCTGGATATGCTTGGGGCGCCTCTAGGGGATAAGACCTATGGCGCGACTACCCTTGTTTCGTCTTTTTCGCATAAGGACTTTGACGGGGAATGGTACCGTCAGGAGAATGGAGACGGCAAATATCAGCGTGTCCTTGTGCTGTTTCCCAAAGCGCTTGAGGGGCGTGCACCGGCGGTGGCGGTCCCCTTCTATTTCCCCGAGGCTATGATCGGCTATAATCCCGAAAATGACAGTGATGATCTTTCGCGCTATGCGAATATCAGCATGATGCTCCATCTTGTGCGGCGCGGCTATATCGTTGCCTCGGCAGATGCCTACCATCTGACGTACATTGAAAGCGATAAGGCGCGCGGTGACTTTTCCCGCTGGCAGGATGCGGCGGACGCGCTCCGTCGTGACCACCCACACTATAAGGGGATGGGCAAGCTTTTTGACGATACAAGGCTTGTGATAGACCTCTTGGAATCGGATCCGCGTGTTGACAGCGAGCACATTGGGATCGCGGGGCATTCGCTCGGCGGTAAGATGGCGTTTTACACCGGCTGCCTTGACGAGCGCGTATCCGCAATTCTGGCAAGCGATTTTGGGATCGGCTGGCATCAGACCAATTGGCAGGCAGATTGGTACTTCGGCAAGGACGTGGAGCGACTGATCGCCGACGGCTTTGATCATGCCGGGCTTCTCTCGGTCGGTGGCAAGCCCTTTTGCCTGATCGCCGGGCTTTACGATACCGATGAAAGCTACGAGATCATGTGTCGTGCTGAGGGGTATGCGAAGGATGACGGCAGGCTGCGATTCATCAATCACGCTACCGGACACCGTCCTCCCCTTTGGGCGCTTGAGGCGGGATACGAATTTCTTGATATGTGGTTAAAGCAATAAGAACAACATAAAAGAGGCGGAGCTACAAGCATGAATCTTCTTGCCTATCTTTTCCTTCTTTTAAAGAGTGTGATCTACGGCTCAACGCCCTACTTCACGGGTGAGCTTTCCGAGTCGTGCGACGTATTGGATATTCTTGCCCTGCGCTTTCTTCTGAGCCTGTTTGCCATGTGGCTGCTTAAGGTCCTTGGGATCATCAGGGTAAATGTCGGGCTCCGAAGCATCATAAAAAAGGCGCACCGCCCGCCAAATCTTCGGTATATCCTTCTGGCGGGGCTTTTTGAGCCGGTGCTCTATATGCTGTTCGAAACGCTCGGCATTTCCATGACCTCCTCGATCACGACGGCTGTCATCCTCTCGCTTTCCCCCATCAGCAGCAGTCTCCTTGAATGGGTGTTCTTCAGGACTCACCCGACCCCTATGCAGGGGGTATTCCTCGGGTGCGGGATCTTCGGCGCTATCTATATCGCTGTGAACACCTCCGCCGAAGGAGGGGAGAGCAGTATCATCGGTATCCTCTTTCTGGTGCTTGCCGTCCTTTCGGGAAATCTGTTCTGCGCCTTTTCAAGAAAGTCCTCAAAAAACCACTCGCCCTTTGAGATCGTGTATATTTCCTGCCTCCTCGGTGCTTTGACCTTCAACGCAGCCAACACCGTGCGGCATCTTTTCAGAGGAGATATCCTGCATTACTTTGATCCCCTCCTGGCACCGCGGAACCTTATCGGCTTTCTCGTGCTTGGGATCGTCTCCACGATCCTTGCTACTGCGATGAACAATTACGCGATCGCAAGAGTCCCCATGTCTACGGTTGCGGCCTTCGGTGGGGTGTCCACCATCGTGACCGTGTTTGTCGGTGTGGTGTTCGGCGGCGAGAGCATTCAGCCCTATCATCTTGTCGGCCTCCCCTTTATTTTCGCCCGCATGGTCGGCGTCAGCGCGATCACCATCAAAAGAGACCGACAAAGGCTTAAGGGTGGCATAAGCGCCAAGTCATAGGGATCCAAAATCATGGTGTCGGTTATGCTCACCAATAAAAACCTAAACCGATTGTTCGGTTTAGGTTTTTATTTTTGTCCTCGTGCGTTATCGGGCGCACTCCAGGCGTTCGCGCCCCGAATGGGGTTCGCATCCGCCACTCGGAGATCGGGATGGCAGACCGTGACCTCCACGGGCACACGGTAGCCCACATCGCGCAAAAGGTTCCGGATACACGGTGGCGGCGATATCCCGCTCCTCATCCCAATAGTAATTTTCCCGGTAGCAGCAGGCGCTCGGTGTTCAACTTCAAGGGCGGAAGGCTCGTGCATATGGTCATCCTTCCGGGCGATTGCCGCAAGGCGTGGTTCTACGATTTCACAAAAACTAAGGTGCCCGACCGCCCGATGGACGGCTTTGTCCCCGGCATCCCCCTTGACGAGAACGGGAACAGGGGGGTAAGGGGCTTTTGTAAACAAAAAATCCATCATCCTACAAAAAACCCTTGCTATGGCCGGGGGTTTATGGTATCATTTTGGTAGAGACACGACTCGCGCCGAGCTCGCGGAGGATGAGCCTTTCGTGGCTCTTCGCGGCCGCGCTGTGCCAAAATCCTGCGCAGGTAGCGTGATATCGGCTCATAAATATAAAGATGACTGCACATTTTACCGCATCGAGCGCGACGGCTCCCCCGTCATCCCGATCGGACTACAAGGAGACATACGATGGATATTTCTGTGATCGACACCCGCCTTGCCGAATGCGAGATCGAGGAGAAGGACGTCGTCTGGCATTCGCCGCTCGCAGCGCCCCTCTCGCTCCACGGCGTTCATTACGATGAGGAGCACTCCCTTTACCTGCGTATGCCGTGGGAGGCGGCGACAGCCGTCACCCCCTCGGTCACCGTGTTGAATAAGATGACCTCGGGCGGGCGCGTGCGCTTCCGTACCGATTCGCCCTATATTGCCGTCCGTTGCGTTGCCCCTTATTTCGCGCCGATGGGGCATATGCCCCTGACGGGGAGCCACGGCTTCTGCTTTTTTGTGGACGGGCGCTTTGACGGCAAGGTGGCCCCCTCGCCCACCGAGGCCACCTCGCCGCAGGGGGGACGGATCGCCTTTGCCGGCTCCCAGCGCCTGCACGCTGAGCCCGGGATGCATGACGTTGAGATCTGCCTGCCGCTGTACGGCGGCATCGTCTCCTTTGAGGTCGGTCTTGCCGAGGGGGCGACTCTGCTTCCGTCGCGACCCTACCGCTACGAAAAGCCGATCGTCTTCTACGGCTCGTCGATCACGCAGGGGGCGTGCGCGACCCGCGCCGGCAACGATGCCGTCAATCACGTCTCGCGGATGCTCGACGCCGAGGTCTTCAACCTTGGCTTTTCGGGGAACGGGAACGCCGAGCCGCCGATGCTCGACTATCTTTGCTCGCTGGATGCCACCGCGTACGTCTTTGATTACAACTACTACCTGGATAAGCCCGACCGCATCCTCCCCTCGCACTACGAGATCTACCGTCGCCTGCGGGAGACGCATCCCACCGTGCCGATCCTGATGATCGACAAGCCCGGCTGTGACTATGACGAGGGGGGCTACGCCGCGCGCCGCGCCATGATCGAGGCGACCTACCGAAGGGCGACGGCCGAGGGCGATGCGCGCGTTGCCATGCTGGATGCCTACGCGCTTTTCGGTGAGGGGCATCGGGATGCCTGCCTTGTTGACTTCAATCATCCGAACGACCTCGGATTCCTTCGTATGGCCGAGGCAATCGCCGGGGCGTTGTGCCCCCTCCTTTCGGAATAACAAAGGGAAAAGAACCGCCGGGCGGTTCTTTTCCCTTTGTTTTCTAGGTAAATAAATGGTGAAAAGTGTTGACAAAGCCCTCGCGCGTAGTATATAATGTTTCCATATTATATATACTTTCGCGTGCCTTTTGGCACGCAAAATGAAAATGAAACGATGGTGTAGCTATGATCTTTTCAAAGCAGGAAACCCTCAAACGGGCCGAGATAGAGGCCATCCAGCTCGAGCGCCTCAAGGAGACGGTCGGGCGTGTGTACGAAAGCGTGCCTCCCTACCGCCGCAAAATGGACGAGGCCGGCCTTTGCCCCGAGGACATCAAGACGCTCGGCGACCTCCGGCGTCTCCCCTTTATCACGAAGCAGGATCTCCGTGACAATTACCCCTTCGGCTTTTGTGCCCTGCCGCGTGAGAAATTCGCGCGCATCCACTCGAGTAGCGGTACGACCGGCAAGCCTACCCCGACCGTCTTTGCCAAGAGCGACCTCGAGGTATGGAGCGAGTGCACGGCGCGCATTGCGTGCGCCGGCGGCGCCACCCCCGAGGATATGGCACAGATCTGCTTCGGCTTTGGTATGTTCACGGGAGCCGAGGGACTCCAGCGCGGCCTTGAGAAGGTCGGGGCGGCGATCGTCCCCTCCTCGTCCGGCAACTCGGAAAAGCAGATCCTCTATATGCACGATTTTGAGACGACGCTTCTTGTGGCGACCCCCTCCTATGCGATGCGCCTTGCCGAGGTGGCACGCGAGGTGGGCTACGAGCCCTCGCGCGACCTCAAGGTCAAGACCCTGCTCGTCGGGAGTGAGCTCCTGACCGATGCGATGCGCGAGGAGATGAAGCGCGCCTGGGGTGAGGACGTCAAGATCACGACCAACTACGGCATGAGCGAGCTCCAGGGCCCCGGCATCTCGGGTGAATGCCTCGAGGGGAACGGCTTACATATCAACGAGGACTTCTTTATCCCCGAGATCATCGACCCGAAGACGGGAGAGATCCTCCCCGAGGGTGAGCTTGGTGAGCTGGTCATTACCTGCATCAAGCGCGAGGCCATGCCGCTCATCCGCTATCGGACGGGCGACCTGACACGCCTCTTCTACGAGCCCTGTGTGTGCGGACGCACCACCTGCCGGATGGAGAACCTCCAGGGGCGGAGCGACGATATGCTCAAGGTCAACGGCGTCCGCCTCTTCCCGAGTCAGATCGAGGAGATCGTGCTTTCGATCCCCGAGCTCGGGCCGCATTACGAGATCGTGATCGAGCGCGAGGGCTACAGCGACCGCATGACCGTGCGCGTCGAGCTCGCGACCGTGACCGACTCCTTCCGTGTGCTTGAGGAGATCGAGCGCTCGGTCAAGGCCAAGCTCAAGACCGTGCTCGGGCTCACCGTGAGAGTCAAGCTCGAGTCGCCCAACACCCTTCAGCGCTTTGAGGGTAAGGCCAAGCGCGTGAAGGATATGCGCAAGATTCAGTAAAGGAGACATACGATGAACGAAAAGAGAATTATGCTCGGCAACGACGCCATCGCGCGCGGTGCCTACGAGGCGGGAGTCAAGCTCTCGAGTGCCTACCCCGGCACCCCCAGCACCGAGATCAGCGAGGCGCTTGCGGGATATGCCGAGGTCTATACCGAATGGGCCCCCAACGAAAAGGTCGCGCTCGAGGTAGCCGCCGGCGCCTCGATCTCGGGGGTGCGTGCGCTGGCCTGTATGAAGCACGTTGGCCTGAATGTGGCGAGCGACCCGCTCTACACCCTCTCCTACACCGGCGTCGGCGGCGGCCTTGTCATCGTGGTGGCGGGCGACCCCGGTCTTGCCAGCTCGCAGAACGAGCAGGATACGCGCATGATCGGCCGCAGCTCGCACATCCCGGTCATCGAGCCCTCGGACAGCCAGGAGGCCAAGGACTACCTGAAGCTCGCCTATGAGATCAGCGAGGAATACGATACCCCCGTCATCCTCAGGACCACGACAAAGCTCGCACACTCGCAGAGCGTTGTTGAGCTCGAGGAGCGGAGTGTCCCCGAGGATAAGGTCTACGAGAGAAACGTGGCGAAGTACGTCATGATGCCCGGCTCGGCCATCGGCCGCCACCGCGTGGTGGAGGCGCGCGAGGATCGCCTCGCCGAGGATGCCTCCTCCCTCGCCATCAACCGCGCCGAATACGGCGATCGCCGCCTGGGCTTCATCACCTCGGGCATTGCCTATCAGTACGTCAAGGAGGCCGCCCCGACGGCGAGCGTCCTGAAGCTCGGCATGGTGCATCCCCTGCCCCGGCGCCTCATCGAGGACTTCTGCGCCGCTTGCGACGAGGTCTACGTCTTCGAGGAGCTCGAGCCGGTCATCGAGGAGCAGATCAAGAGCTGGGGCCTTTCGGTCAAGGGTAAAGAATGCTTTACGAAGCAGGGCGAGTACAGCGCGAACATGCTGAAGGCTGTGCTCACGAAGAGCGACCTCGGCATTGCGCCCCGGGCCGACGCGCCCGCGCGCCCGCCGATCCTCTGCCCCGGCTGCCCGCACCGCAGCGTCTTCTCGGTGCTGAACAAGCTGAAGATCCACGCGGCCGGCGACATCGGGTGCTACACCCTCGGCGCTGTGGCCCCCCTCAGCGTCATCGACACGACCGTGTGCATGGGCTCGAGCATCTCGATCCTGCACGGCATGGAGAAGGCCAAGGGCAAGGAGTACGTCAAGAACTGGGTGGCGACCATCGGTGACTCCACCTTCCTGCATACCGGCATCAACTCGCTGATCGGTATGGTCTATAACAAATCGACGGCGACCGTGATGATCCTTGACAACCGCACGACGGGCATGACGGGGCATCAGGAGCACGCCGCGACGGGCAAGACCCTGAAGGGCGAGGAGACCTATGCGATCGACCTTGCCGAGCTCTGCCGCGCTGTCGGTGTACCGAATGTCATTACGGTCAATGCCTTTGACGTTACCGCGCTTGAGGCCACCATCCGCGAGAGCGTGGCGAGCGACGTCCTGACCGTCATCATCGCGAAGGCACCCTGCGCGCTCCTGAAGGGACAGAAATTCCCGAACGTGTGCGTTGTGGATAGCGAAAAGTGCAAGAAGTGCGGCGCCTGCCTGAAGATCGGCTGTCCCGCCCTCACCAAGACCGAGGACGGCACGGTCAGGATCGACGATGCGATGTGCAACGGCTGCGGCCTTTGCATGAGCCGCTGTAAGTTCGGTGCCATCACCTCGGTACCGAAGGCCTGAAGGGAGAGAGTGCAATGAATATTATGATCGTCGGTGTCGGCGGCCAGGGGACCCTCCTGACCAGCCGTATCATTGGAAAGACCGCACTGGCCGCAGGGCTTGACGTGAAGCTCTCGGAGGTGCACGGCATGGCCCAGCGCGGTGGCAGCGTTGTCACCTTTGTCCGCTACGGCGAGCGCGTTTTTGAGCCGGTCTGCGAGGAGGGCGAGGTTGACGTCCTCATCTCCTTCGAGCGCCTGGAGGCGCTCCGCTACGCCCACTTTTTGAAGAAGGACGGCGTGCTCATCGTCAACGATTGCCGCATCGATCCGATGACGGTAGTTATCGGTGCGAGGACCTATCCCGAGGGGATCCTCGAGGAGCTGTCCGCCCGGCACACCCTCTACACGATCGACGGCGGTGCCATCGCCCGTGAGCTCGGCAACAGCCGTGTCCTCAACTCGGTCGTCCTTGGCCTTGCTGCCCGCCACATCGGCTTTGCGAAGGAGGCCTGGCTCGAGGTCCTGCGCGCGACCGTCCCCCCGAAGACGGTCGAGATCAACACAGCCGCCTTCGAGGCCGGGTACGGCGCTTAAAGGCAGAATGTAAAGGAGACTTCACATATGACAGTCAAACAGTTGTCGGTGTTTATCGAAAACCGCAAGGGCAGACTCGGCGAGGTGCTGGCCGTCCTCCGCGAGCACCGCGTCAACATCCTCTCGATGAGCCTGGCCGACACCACCGAGTACGGCCTGCTCCGCCTCATCGTCAATCGTCCCGAGGAGGGCTGTCGCGTTCTGCTCGACGCCGGCTTCTCCAGCATGCTGACCGACGTCCTTATCATCAAGATCCCGCACGTGGCGGGGAGCCTGCAGGAGACGGTCACGCGCATTGCGGCGGGCGACGTCAATATTGAGTATCTGTACGGCCTTTCGGTCGAGGCTGAGGATGCCTCGATCGTGATGAAAACAAACGAGCCGGAGGCTGCTTGCCGCGTCCTGCGCGAGGCGGGCATCTCCACCATGACGCCTGAGGAGATCAGTGCCCTGTAACAGCTATCATGATCATCGATTTCCATACCCATATCTTTCCCGATGCGATCGCCGAGACGACCGTTGCCGCCATCGAGGAGGGGGCCAAGACGCCCCGCCACTCGGACGGCACCGCCCGGGGGCTGATCGCGGCGATGGACCGCGCGGGAGTTGACCTTGCGATCAATCTGCCCGTCCTGACACGCCCCCGTCAGTTTGCCCACATTGCCGATTTTGCCGAGGCGGTCAATAGGCGGGAGTATCCCACCTCGCGCATCCTCTCCTTCGGTGGGGTGCACCCCGGCGACCCCGAGGCCCCCGACCACGTGGACGAGCTGGCCGACCGCGGCTTTCTCGGGCTCAAGATCCATCCCGATTATCAGAACACCTTCATTGACGACGAGGCCTATCTGCGCATCATGGCCCGTGCCAAGGCGCGCGGTCTCATCACCGTGACCCACGCGGGGGTGGATGCCGCCTACGTGCGCGGCGAGCTCCATTGCACGCCCGATCGCGTTTTGCGCGTCCTCGATGCCCTTGGGGGGTACGACCGCCTTGTGCTGGCGCACATCGGCGGTGAGCAGCTGTCCACCGAGGTTCTGGCGCTTCTCTGCGGCGAGAAGATCTACCTCGATACGGCGTACAGCCTGCATGAGATGAAGCGTGAGCGCTTCCTTGAGATCCTCGACAAGCACGGCGATGAGAGGATCCTCTTTGCGACCGACAGCCCCTGGCGCGACGCCGCCGAGGAGCTGGCCATCCTCAGGAGCCACGGGATCCCCGAGCCCTCGCTGACGCGGATCCTGGGTGCCAATGCCGAAAAACTTTTAGGACTGGTGACGACATGATCAACGAATCCATGCTCGCGCTTGGCAGCAAGCGCTCGATCATCCGCGAGATCTTTGAATACTGCAAGACCCGTGCCGCCGAGATCGGCCCCGACAAGGTCTTTGACTTCTCGATCGGCAACCCGAGCGTGCCGCCGCCCGCTATGGTGGAGGAGACGCTCAAGGCCCTCCTTGCGAGCGAGGATCCCCTCGCGCTCCACGGCTATACCTCGGCTCAGGGAGATGCCGGCACGCGCGGAGCGATCGCCGACCACATCAACCGCCGCTTTGCGGTGGGGATCACGCCGAACCACATCTACATGACCTGTGGCGCCGCCGCCTCGCTGACGATCTCCTTGAAGGCGATCCTCAACCCCGGGGAGGAGTGCATTCTCTTTGCCCCCTTCTTCACCGAGTACCGTGTGTTCGTCACGAATGCCGGGGGTGTGCCCGTTGTCTCAATGCCGAAGGCCGATACCTTTGAGATCGACATTGACGACCTTGAAGCGCGCCTGACCCCTGCGACCCGTGCCGTTATCCTCAATTCGCCGAACAACCCGAGCGGCGTGGTGTACAGCGAGGCGACCATCCGTGCCGTCACCGACCTCCTCCGCCGCAAGGAGGAGGAATTCGGCACCGTCATCTACCTCATTGCCGACGAGCCCTACCGTGAGCTCGTCTTCGGTGACGTCACGGTCCCCTACCTCATGAATTACTACGACGACACCCTTGTCTGCTATTCTTACTCGAAGGCGCTCTCGCTCCCCGGCGAGCGCATCGGCTATATCGCCGTCAGCCCTCGGATGAAGAACGGGGAGAAGGTCTACCTCGCCGTCTGCGGTGCCGGACGCTCGCTTGGCTACGTTTGCGCGCCGAGCCTCTTCCAGCAGGTCATCAAGCACGCGGTGGACGCCAAGGTGGACATTGACATCTACAAGAAGAACCGCGACCTCCTGTATGAGAGCCTCACCGACTACGGCTACGACTGTGTCCGCCCCGACGGTGCCTTCTATCTCTTTGTCAAGGCCCTTGAGCCCGATGCCTACGCCTTCTATGAGCGCGCCAAGGCCAAGGAGCTCCTGGTCGTGCCCTGCGACGACTTCGGTGTGCCGGGCTACGTACGCATTGCCTACTGCGTTGACCACGAGCGCATCGTGCGCGCTCTGCCCGCCTTCCGCGCGCTGGCCGAGGAGTACAAGAACTCCTGATTTGTAAGGTTTTGCTTACAACGCGATAGAAAGAATTGGTACCATGCTGTTTTCCCTGCAGAAGCACGTGACATCCGACACCGTATACCATGCGCACACGGGGCCCTTGACGCTGTCGTGTGACGGTGGGCATACCGCCGATGCGGCGATGGCGCTGTCGGCCTTCCTTCCGCCGTGTGCGATCCTCCCGACCGACGGGGAGGCGGTGATCACGGCGCGCTACGGCGAGGAGGTGGAGGACGAGGGCTTCCGCCTTTCGATCCTTCGGGGCCGGGTGTGCATTGCGTACCGCACCTATCCCGGGCTTTGCCACGCGCTGGCCGCCCTTTCTCTCCTTGTAAAATATAAGGAGGGACAGCTCCTTTTCCCCAACCTCTCTCTTACCGAGGCGCCAAACGCGCGCCACCGCGGCGTGATGCTCGACGTAGCGCGCGGCGTGATGCCGCTTGAGCGCGTGTTTTCCGACATGATCTTAGCCGCGAAGGCCGGGATGAACGTCCTCCATCTGCATCTTTCGGATTCGCGCGGTACCGCGCTTCCGCTTGCCTCGCTCCCCGAGGAGTACCGCCTGCCGGGAGCCTACACGACCGAGGAGATCGCCTCGCTCCTAGCCTTTGCCCGTGTCCTTGGGCTTGAGGTGATCCCGGAATTCGATATGCCGGCGCATTCGCGCCTTTTGCTCAACCTTTTCCCACAGCTGGCCTGCGATATTGATGCCGAGTACACCTCCCTTTGGACGGTGTGCGGCGGGAGCGAGGAGGCGTATGCGCTGTACGAGCGCATCATCGGTGAGATCGCCGCCCTCTTCCCCAACGCCCGCTATCTGCACATCGGCGGTGACGAGATCGAGTTCCTTGACATTGCGCCGAAGGAAAAGCTCCCGCGCATCTGCCATTGGGGCGAGTGCCGCCGCTGCCGCGCCCTCCGCGAGCGCGAGGGTCTGCCCGACCGCCAGGCACAGTGGTACTACTTCATCAACCGCATCAACGCGATCGTCAAGCGCCACGGCAAGCGCACCATCATCTGGAGCGACCAGATCGACTGCCGTCGCCCGAAGGGGATCGACGGTGACGTGCTTCTCCACTTCTGGCGGATCGCCATGGAGGGGCGCGGCCCGCACGAGGGCTGCTCGATGCAGGGACAGCTGGACATGGGCTATGAGATGATCAATTCCTATTTCCCGCGCACCTACGTTGACCTTGAGATCTTCCTCTCCTCGGACAACCTCGCCACCTGGCGGTGGGACGAGGACCCTGCGTGCTGTGAGGAGAACCGACATCAGATCCTCGGCAGCGAGCTGGCGGCATGGGAATACGGCAATGTCGAGGAATATCCGCACTATGCCTATTCCCTCCCCTCGGCCATCCTCCTTATGGGCGAGAAGCTCTGGAGCGGCGAAAAGCGCCCCTACACCGCGGCGGATGAGATCGCCGTGACGCGCGCCGTCCTCGGAGCCGCATGCCCCGACGGCCTCAATGTGTTTGCGGCGATCGGGGACATTCTGCCGCCGAGAAACAGCACCTATGCCTACACCGACAGGGTCCGCCTTTCGGACGGGGAGATCGCCGATGTGATCTCCTCTCTTACAGACACCGACCTCCTTGACGAGGGAGCGAACCGCCGCGCCGCCGTGTATCGTGCCTGCGCCGAGCACGTCCTTGCAAGGAGACGGGAGGCGTAAGGGCTATGATACAAAGGGAAGAAACGCCGCTTGGCGTTTCTTCCCTTTTTGCATTTTTCACACTCCCCCTTGACAAGCGGGACAGCCTATGCTATACTTGGAGAGTATTTCCGATGAAGCTCCCGGGATCCCCGAAGGAAACCGGGCGTTGAGGACGCTCCCGAGAAGCTCTGCCGTGGGCAGAGTGCCGAAGGTGAAAGGCGATAGGCCGAATCTCTCAGGCAAAAGGACGGAGTAGACAAAGCACCCCCCGGGGTGCCGCCTTGGGAGCTGTCGGAGACGGCTCTTTTTTGTTTTCATTTTTATTATTTTGGAGGACCTACCGTGGACGTGCTTCTCAAGATCGTAGCGACGATCAACCGTTACCTTTCGGACTACATACTCCTCATCCTTCTGATCGGGGTCGGTGTGTACTTCACCGTCCGTACCCGCTTTGTGCAGGTGCGCTGCTTTGCCGAGGGCTGGCGGCGGATGTTCGCCCGCAATCAAAAGGGCGGCACCGGCAGCCTCTCGCCCTTCCAGGCGCTGACGACCGCCATTGCGGCGCAGGTCGGCACCGGGAACATCGTCGGTGCCTGCGGCGCCATCCTCGTCGGCGGCCCCGGTGCCATCTTCTGGATGTGGATCATCGCCTTCTTCGGGATGGCGACCATCTACGCGGAGGCGGTGCTTGCGCAGAAGACGCGCATCACTCACGAGGACGGAACCGTGAGCGGCGGCCCGGTGTACTACATCCGCACCGCCTTCAAGGGGGGCTTTGGGCGCTTCCTTGCCGGCTTCTTCTCGGTGGCGGCCATCCTTGCCCTCGGCTTTATGGGGGCGATGGTGCAGTCGAACTCGATCGGCTCGACCTCCGAGACCGCCTTTGGCATCCCCTCGTGGGTGATGGGCCTTGTTGTGGCGGCGATCGTCGGTGTGATCCTGCTCGGCGGTGTCAAGCGCATCGGTGCTGTCAGCGAGAAGCTGGTCCCCGTCATGGCCATCCTTTACCTGCTTGGCGGCCTTGTGCTTCTCTCTTTCCGCGTCGTCTACATCCCCGAGGCCATCGGGATGATCTTCAAGTACGCCTTCGTGCCGAATGCACTGATCGGCGGCGGCATCGGCTATGCCCTCAAGACGGCCATCTCGCAGGGGGCTAAGCGCGGTCTCTTCTCAAACGAGGCCGGGATGGGCTCGACCCCCCACGCGCACGCGCTGGCTGAGGTCGAGGATCCGCACGACCAGGGGGTCACGGCAATGATCGGTGTGTTCATTGACACCTTCATCGTTCTGACGATGACGGCCCTGACGGTGATCGTGACACTCTACGCCGGGGATGGCCCCCTCGGTGCCACGGGCGCCGCCGAGGGCATCAACAAGGCGAATATGTCGCAGCTCGCCTTCGGCTCGGTGTGGGGCGACTCGCTCGGCAATATCTTTATTGCCGTCTGCCTCTTCTTCTTCGCCTTCTCGACCATTCTCGGCTGGAACCTTTTCGGCAGGATCAACGTCGAATACCTCTTCGGCAAGCGCGCGCTTCCCTTCTATTATGCCATCTCGCTCGTTTTCATCGTGCTCGGCTCCTTCCTCTCGAATGACCTTGTGTGGGAGCTGACCGATATGTTCAACCAGCTGATGGTCCTGCCGAACGTCATTGCACTCATCGCGCTCGGCGCCCTGGTGCGCGGCCGCCGCGAGAAGAACGATATGCCCGATCTTAAATAATAGTTTTGTTTACAAAAAAGCACCCTACGTTGAGTAGGGTGCTTTTTTATTTGATTAACCCATGGACGAAGCCATGGGGATCGGCCGAGGTGATATCGGCCGCCACGATCTTATTCTTATAGGTGATCAGATTGGCGTAGACCTTGCCCTCATACCCCTCGTAGCCCTCAAGCTCATAGGTGTAGCGCGTGACCTTTTTGTTCTTGTAGCGGCCAAGGTCAAGCCCCTGCGCCTTCTGGATCTCGTTATAGCCGCAGAGCACGCGATCAAACTCCTCGGGCAGTGTGAAGCTCACCTCGCCGACGGGAGTCTCGCTTGTCGTCTTCCAGCCGAAGGAGGCGAGGAAGGCCACGCGGTCGGCATCGGTCTTGATGCCCGAATAGGTCACCGCCTCGGTATATTCCTCGGCGCCTGCGGCCACGCCGCCGGGCTCGGCGAGGACGAGGATCGAGAGGAAGAGGGCCACCGAGAGAAGCACCGCGCCGAAGAATTTGAGTGTACCCGCTTTGATGGAACAGATGAACATTGACTTTTCCCCGTTTCTTTCGTTGTACTACACTCTATGCGAGGGGAGCGCGCGGTATGCCAAAATCCCGAACCATTTTGAAGGAGGCGCATAGTATGATAGCGTAGGGGACTTCCCCACAATTCTTACGGAGGACTTTCTGATGAACAACTGCCTTTGCCACCTCTTTGACGATAACTGCACCTGGATCATCATCATCGCCCTTGTGATCCTGCTTTGCTGCTGCTGCGGCAACTGATAGACAAAAGAAAAGGCGCCTCTAGGAGGCGCTTTTTCTTTGCCTTAGCCGTTATTTCATGCTCTCGGCACGGTCGGCGATGTTCTTGCGGAAATTCAGGAGGTAGCGCGTGTAGGGCTGCTCCATCAGGGGGCTTTTGATGATAAAATCGGCCGTCGCGCGGTTGTTGGCGATCGGGATGTCATAGACCTGGGCGATACGCAGGAGGGCCTTGACGTCGGGATCGTGGGGCTGGGCGGTCAGGGGATCCGAGAAGAAGATGACAACGTCGATCTTCCCATCGACGATCCGCGCGCCGATCTGCTGGTCACCGCCGAGAGGACCCGAGTTGTAGCCGCGGACGGGGAGCCCCGTCCTATCGGCGACCATACGGGCGGTCGTGCCGGTGCCGCAGAGGAAATGATGCTCAAGGATCGTGCGGTTCTCAAGGCACCATTCGATGAGCTCGGCCTTTTTGTTGTCGTGCGCGATCAGGGCAATGCTCTTTTGCGACGGCAGGGTGCATTCGATCTTCTGGTTTTCAAACATAGGTGTCGTCAGGGGAGGGATCAGAGCAGGTAGACGGGCAGCTCCTCGCCGATGGCGATGGCCGAGGACGCCTTGGGGGCGCGACGGG
>JAZSGE010000030.1:0-9018 GCA_045532575.1 Eubacteriales bacterium
CGAGAACGGAAATAGCAAACAAACGATATGGCATTGGCAGAAAAACAGCGTTTTTCATCCAAAAACAAATCAAATTGCGAAGATGATAAAAAGGAATGTATGTAAAAACCATACATCCCTTTTTGTTTGCGATTGTGCCTAAATGTGACAGCCCCGATAACGATAGGGGGACTCAGGGCTCACCCACGGGCGGGGTATTCGGCGCGGGGAGCTGGTCGGTACCGATCGACCATTCGCCTGCGTAGTAGGTGGCAGAGGTGCCGTTCCAGCCCTCGGCAAAGTCGGCGGTAACGGCCGATGCAGCGAATTCGCAGAAGATCGCGGCATTCGTGCAACCGAAGAAGGCGTTGGCGCCCACGCGCGACACACTGCTCGCAAGGATCACGCGCTCAAGCTTAGTCTGACCGTAGAAGGCGCGTCTCGCAATGGCATCGCCGCCATTGATGTGGACATTCACAAGCCCCTCCTTGGGGAGCGAGGCGAGCGCCGCCGTGGGGAGGGCCGCCATATGGACGCCGCTGCAGCCCAGGAAGGCGCCGGTGCCCACCGCGCAGTCGGCGGCAACACTCAGCATCGTAATGCCGGTGCAATCCTCAAAGGCGTTTTCGCCCACCGTGCAGCCGGCAGGGATGGCCAGCATCTCAATGCCGGTACAGCCAAAGAAGGCGTAATCGCCGATCGAGGTGATGGACGAGAGGTTGATCGAGGTGAGCCCCGTCACCCCGTAGAAGGCGTAGTTGCCGATCGCGGTAATACCGGTAAGATCCACCGTCCCCGTAGTGGTAACGGGAACAAAGACAAGGGTCGTATCCCTGACGAGCGCACCGCCGACGATCGTGTATCTCGTGTTGCCGGTCGCGGCGATCGTGGAAAGCGATACGCAATCACGGAAGGCGTTCGCGTCAATGCCGGAGACCACATCGGTAAGATCCAGCGAGGTCAGCGAGGCAGCGCCGGCAAGCGCCCCCTCGGTCAGCGTGGCACCGTCGTTCAGGGTCACCGTCGTCAGGCTCTCCTTCGGGAGGGCCGTCAGCCAAGCGACCGAGCAGGTGACCTCCTCAAGGGCGGTACAGCCAAAGAAGACGCCCGACTGGCTCTGGGAAATGACGGTCTTCGGAAGGGTGAGGGTCTTAAGGCCCGAGCAGCCGAGGAAGGCAAAGGCATCGAGCGTGATGGTGCGGGTGGTTGCGGGGAGGGCCAGCTCGGTCAGCGCGGTGCAGGAGGAGAAGGCACCCTTGCCGATCCTCGAGAGCGAGGCGGTCTGCGGAATGGTAAGCGTCGCCAGCGCGCGGCATTCACCAAAGGCGTAGGCCCCGATCTCAGTCGTCGCTACCGGCACGGTAAAGGCGGTAAGGCTCTCGCAGCTGAAGAAGGCGTAGTCACCGATCTTCGTAATCCCGGCAGGGAGCGAGACGGTGGCAAGCTTTGCGCAATGCGACACGGCGTTGGCGCCGATCTCGGTCACCGAGGCAGGGAGGTAAAGTCCCACGATCCCCTTGCCCCAGAAGGCCATCGGGCCGATCGCGGTAACGGGCAGGGCGACCGCATTCTTCTCCGACGACTTATAGGTAGCCGGAACCACGACCTGGGTCAAGCGGCCCTCGTAGCCGACAACAGCGTACGCATACGCATTGCCGTCCCCGTCCTCCAAGGCTTCAAAGACAAGGCCCGCACTTCCCTTTTCGAGCGAGGTGTAGACAGCCTTGACGGTAAAGTCACGCTGCGGGAGCTTCGAGAAGTCCTCCCATTCGCCGACATAGCCGGCCGCCGCAGGAACGGCGGGGATCTGCGCAGGATCCAGCATGGTGTCGCTCCGCTTGAAGGTGATCTCCGCGACCTTCGTGGCCTCAACAGCCTCGGTCGCCGGATCGTCATAGACGAAGGTCGCCTTGTATTCGGGCTCCGCCGTGGTCACGGGGGCCGTCGTGGTGGTGACCCCCGTCGTGGTGGTGGTGGCCGCCGTCGTCGTTACGTCACCGTCACCGTCACCGCACGAGGCGAGCGACAGGGCCAGCGTTACCGCCAGGGCGGCAAACACGACGAGAAGAAACAGTCTGCTCTTTTTCATGATTTCGGTTCTCCGTTCAAAGGTTTCTCGATCCTCCCCGGAGGGAGGACATTTCAACAGCATAATTCTATCATAGTTATAGGAAAAAGTCAACAGCCGAGGGGGCCAAAATTTTTTCGCCGTCCGCCGCATTTTGACAAAATCCCCGTCGGGGATGGCGCTATAATGCTCTTGTCCCTAAGAGAAGGAGGAAATTATGGAAAAGGAAACGCTTACCGTCACCCTCAGGGTCGAGGGGAACGAGCTGACCGCGGCCCTTGTGGGCGAGATCGACCATCATAACGCAAGGGGGGCCCGTGAGACCATCGACCGCGCCCTCTTCAAGCATCGGCCGGGCCGCCTTGTGCTCGATCTTTCGGGTGTCGGCTTTATGGACAGCTCGGGGCTCGGCCTCATCCTTGGCCGCTGTGCGCTCTGCGAGGAGATCGGTACGGCGGTACAGCTCGAAAAGCCCTCGCTCCGTGTCCGCAAGGTGCTCGCCGTCGCGGGCATCGACCGCCTCGAAAATCTGACCGTTAATTCATAAGGAGACAGAAATGAAAGCCAAGAAGATCAATGAAATGAAAGTGACCCTCCCCGCCCTCTCGGCCAACGAGGCGGCCGCCCGTGCCATCGTCGGCGCCTTCTCTGCCTCGCTCGACCCCACCGTCGAGGAGCTCAGCGACCTCAAGTGCGCCGTTTCGGAGGCGGTCACCAACTGCATCGTCCACGCCTATGGCGGCTCCGGCGGCCTTATTTACATATCGGTAGCCCTCTTTGAAGACAGAAGCATCACGGTCACGGTCCGCGACCGCGGATGCGGCATTCCCGATGTGCGGCTGGCACGCCAGCCCTTGTACACCACCAATACGGACGGCGAGCGGAGCGGGATGGGCTTTTCGGTCATGGAGACCTTCACCGACCGCCTTCACGTCCGCAGTCGGATCGGGGTGGGAACAAGGGTGACTATGAAGAAGTGCCTGTCCTGAAAGACAGCCATGAATCAAAACAAGAATTTCAGCGACAACCTCCCTCTTCTCCTGCGCTCCCGGGCGGGCGACCGCTCCGCCACCGAGGAGCTCGTCAGGAGGAACGGCGGCCTTGTGACGGGCATCGCCCTGCGCTTTGTCGGCCGCGGCACCGAGTACGAGGACCTCGTGGGCCTTGGCAACCTCGGGCTCCTGAAGGCCATCCGCAGCTTTGACCCCGAGCGGGGCTGTGCCTTCTCGACCTATGCCGTCCCCCTGATCTTCGGCGAGATCCGTCGCTTTCTCCGGGATGACGGCCCCCTGAAGGTCTCGCGCAGTCAGAAGCGCCTCGGCGCCCGGCTGATCGCGGCCAGGGAGCGCCTCGCGGCCGAGACCGGGGGCGGTGAGGTACGCCTTGAGGACGTCGCCGCCGCCTGCGAGGTGACCGCCGCCGAGGCGGCCGCGGCACTGGCCTCGGTCGCCCCCGTCTCGCACCTCTCCGATACGGTGTACGGCGAGGAGGACGGCGTGACCCTCGAGGGCACACTCTACGACGACGAGGAGGGCGAGCGCTGCTTCAACCGTCTGGCCATCGGCGAGGTGCTCTCGCGCCTGCCCGACCTGCGGCGTAAGATCATCCTTCTCCGCTACTATCGGGACTATTCGCAGGAGGAGACCGCCCGCGCCCTCGGGCTTTCGCAGGTCAAGGTATCGCGCGAGGAGAAAAAGATCCTGGCGGTTTTCCGCGAGGCGCTCAGCGAATGATCGGCCGCCCGCTCATAATTGTTAAAAAAGTGTGAACTATGGCAAAAAGCCTTGATTTTTCCTCTCCTGCATATTAGAATAAAAAAGGAGTTAGCACTCGGGCACCTTGAGTGCTAAAACATCATTCATTACTCCCGCCGCGGCGGGATCTGTTTTTGGAGGTAGGTCTTATGACAATCAAACCGCTTGCCGACCGCGTTGTGGTCAAACAGGCAGAGATCGAGGAAACCAGCAAGGGCGGTATCATCCTCCCCGGAAGCGCGAAGGAGAAGCCCCAGGTGGCTGAGGTCGTGGCCGTTGGCCCCGGCGGCATCGTGGACGGGAACGAGGTCAAGATGCTCGTCAAGGTTGGCGACAAGGTCATCACGAGCAAGTACGCCGGCACCGAGGTAAAGTGCGACGGCACCGAATACAGCATCGTCAGACAGAGTGATATCCTGGCGATCGTCGAATAAGAAAAGAGGGTACAGCAATGGCAAAGGATATTCTTTACGGAATTGAAGCGAGAAACGCCCTGCTCCGCGGCGTGGATAAGCTCGCCAACACGGTCAAGATCACGATGGGCCCGAAGGGCAGAAACGTCGTCCTTGACAAGAAATACGGCACGCCCCTGATCACCAACGACGGTGTCACCATCGCGAAGGAGATCGAGCTGCCCGATGCCGCCGAGAACATGGGCGCCGCCCTTGTGAAGGAGGTCGCCACCAAGACGAATGACGCCGCCGGTGACGGTACCACCACGGCGACCCTGCTCGCGCAGACCCTGATCCGCGACGGTATGAAGAACATTGCCGCCGGTGCTAACCCGATGGTGCTCCGCAAGGGCATCTTCCGCGCGGTGGATGCCGCTGTCGCCGCCCTCGCCAAGATCTCGAAGAAGGTCAACGGCACCGAGGACATTGCGAGAGTCGGTACCATCTCGGCCGGGGACGAGGTCATCGGCACCCTGATCGCCGATGCGATGGAGAAGGTCACCTCGGACGGTGTCATCACGGTCGAGGAGTCGAAGAGCGCCGAGACCTACAGCGAGGTCGTCGAGGGCATGCAGTTTGACCGTGGGTATCTCTCGCCCTACATGGTCACCGATACCGATAAGATGGAGGCCGTCCTTGACGATGCCCTCGTTCTCATCACCGACAAGAAGATCTCGAACATCCAGGATCTCCTCCCCGTGCTCGAGCAGATCGTGCAGTCGGGCAAGAAGCTCCTCGTCATCGCCGAGGACGTCGAGGGCGAGGCCCTGACGACCCTCGTGCTCAACAAGCTCCGCGGCACCTTCACCTGCGTGGCTGTCAAGGCTCCCGGCTTTGGCGACAGACGCAAGGAGATGCTCCGTGACATCGCCATCCTGACGGGCGGCACCGTGATCACCGATGAGCTCGGCCTCGACCTCAAGGAGACCACCGTGGCTCAGCTCGGCCGCGCAAGACAGATCAAGGTCAATAAGGAAAACACCTTGATCGTGGACGGCGCCGGCGACAGCCAGGAGATCAAGAACCGCGTCGCCCAGATCCGCGCCGCGATCGAGACCACCACCTCCGACTTCGACCGTGAGAAGCTCCAGGAGCGCCTTGCGAAGCTCGCGGGCGGCGTTGCCGTCATCAAGGTCGGCGCCGCGACCGAGACCGAGATGAAGGAGAAGAAGCTCCGCATCGAGGATGCCCTGAACGCCACCAAGGCGGCGGTCGAGGAGGGCATCGTGGCCGGCGGCGGTACCGCCTACGTCAATGTCATTGACGAGGTCAAGAAGCTCCTCGACACCGTCGAGGGGGATGAGAAGACGGGCGTTTGCCTCGTCGCCAAGGCCCTCGAGGCGCCGATGCGCCAGACCGCCGAGAACGCCGGCTTTGACGGCTGCGTCATCATCGACAAGATCCTCACCTCGGGCAAGGCCGCCTACGGCTTTGATGCCTACAAGGAGGAGTACACCGATATGCTCGAGGCCGGTATCGTTGACCCGACCAAGGTCACCCGCTCTGCCCTGCAGAACGCCGCCTCGGTCGCCGCAACCGTTCTCACCACCGAGAGCGTCGTCTGCGATATCAAGGAGCCTGCCCCCGCAGCTCCCGCCGCACCGATGGACGGCGGTATGGGCGGTATGTACTAAAACACAAGAAAAACGGTCTGCTGTGCAGGCCGTTTTTCTTGCTTTTTCCCCCTTCACGTGCTATAATGAAGTCAAAATCAACCGAAGGAGTGCTTCTATGAAGACGATTCTTTTCCAGGGTGACTCGATCACCGACTGTGTCCGTGACCGCACCCCCGCCGTCATGGCATCCAACCGTGTCCAGCGCCTCGGCACGGGCTACCCCTTTATCGTGGCCTCTGCCCTTTCGCTCGACCACCCCGGGAAATACGCCTTTGAAAACCGTGGGGTCAGCGGCAACCGCATCGTCGATCTTTACGCGCGCATCAAGTCGGATCTTATCAACCTGCGCCCCGATTACCTCTCGATCCTCATCGGTGTCAACGACGTCTGGCACGAGATCAATTCCGAAAACGGTGTGGACGCCAAGAAGTTTGAGCGCATCTACCGTATGATGCTGGACGAGATCTACGAGGCCCTCCCCGATATCCACATCCTTCTCTTCACTCCCTTTGTTCTCAGGGGCAGTGCCACCGTCGATCCCGAGAACCCCGAAAAGTGGGAGGCCTTCCGCCGCGAGGTCGCCCTGCGCGCCGATGCCGTCCGCCGCATCGCGCGGGATTATCCCGTCGCCCTGTCGGTCACCCAGCCCCTCTTTGACGAGGCCGAAAGGACCGTGCCCGAGGGGGTCCTCCTGCATGACGGCGTCCACCCGAGCCTTGCCGGCAGCCAGATCCTCGCACGGGAGTTCCTTACCTGGTTCCACTCGGTAAAATAAGAGCCCGCCAAAAGCACAGGCAAAAACAGCGCTACTGCGTGGCAGTAGCGCTGTTTTTTGTAAAGAATACTTTATCTGTATCCCTCGAAGATGTATTTGGTCTCGGTGGTCATGCTGCTCCAGGCCTCCTCGCAAAGCCCCTCGAAATCGACCTTCCGGAGCTCGGCCATAACGCGCTCACGCACCGGCTTTGTGCGCGGATGGCGCGGCGTGAAGACGGTACAGCAGTCCTCGTACGGCAGGGTCGAGGTCTCAAAGGTGCCGATCCTGCGCGAGATGGCAACGATCTCCTCCTTGTCCATCCCGATGCAAGGGCGGAAGATGGGCATCGAGACGACGGCGTCGGTCACGCAGAGGGCAGGGAGAGTCTGGCTCGCGACCTGCGAAAGGCTCTCGCCCGTCACAAGCGCCGAGCACTTGTATTGGGTGGCGCACCGCTCGGCCAGGGTCATCATGAAGATGCGGAGCAGGAGGGTGAAGTAGTCCTCCTCGCACTTATCGCGCAGCTCCTCCTGGATGTGCGTCAGGGAAATGACGTGCACGTGGATGCGTGAGCAGTAGGCGCACAGCTCCTCGGCCAGGGTCATGACCTTCTCGCGGGCGCGCTCACTCGTGTAAGGATAGCTCTCGAAGTGGAGCGCCTCGATCTCAAGGCCGCGCTTGGCCATCATATACCCGGCAACGGGCGAATCGATCCCCCCCGACAGAAGGAGCAGCCCACGCCCGGCCGAGCCGAGGGGCATACCTCCCGCACCGCGCTCCTGGTCGGCGTGGATATACGCATACTCATCCCGCACCTCGACCCACACCGTCACCTCGGGTGTGTGGAGATCCACACGGGTACCGGGGAAGGCGGCGAGGATGGCACCTCCAAGGCGCGCCGCAAGCTCCGGCGACTTCATCGGGAACTGCTTGTCCGAGCGCTTGGCATCGGCACGGAAGCGGCGCTTCCCCGCCATGACGGGAGCGAGATACTCGACCGCGGTTGCAAGGATCGCATCGATCGTCTTCTCGGCCACGGCACAGCGTGTGATCCCGGCAATGCCGAAAACGCGCGAGGCGCTCTCGTACATCGCATCCATATCGGCCGTATCGTCCTGCGGCTCGATCACCACGGTGCTCTGCGTCGTCTTCACCTTGAAGCTGCCACAGGGCGATGCGCGGCGGCGGAGCTCACGCACAAGCCCGGCCTCAAAGGCCGAGCGATTGGCCCCCTTCAGGGCGATCTCACCGAATTTACAAAGTATGATCTCTTTCATAGCACACATCCTTGTGATTTTCTTCCTATATTTTATCACACCGCCGCGCGTTTTGCAAGAGCCACCCGAGGGATGACGGAAAGTTTCTCGCACATCCCTTGACATTTCCCGAGCCGTATGCTACAATAGAGGAGCGTTGACGGGGAGGTCCCCGTGCTGAGTGCAAAAAGAGAGCGGACGGTCGGTGCAAGTCCTGCGCGCACAAGGCACGGCGGTATGTCGCCCCCGAGCTGTGGGAAGAGGCCCAACGGGCGGTAGACCCCACCGTTCTCCACGATACGGATAAAGAGAGGGAGCCGCACGGCGGCTTCAATACAGGTGGTACCGCGCTCTATGGCGTCCTGTTTTCAGGGCGCGTTTTTTATTTTCGATTACTAATGCCGAAAGGATATACAATACTATGAGGAAAGAACTCCCGAAGACCTATTCCCCGAAGGATTTTGAGGAACGCATCTACAAGACCTGGTGCGAGCGCGGCTACTTCCGCCCCGACCCCGATCCCAAGAAGGAGAAATTCTCGATCGTCATTCCGCCGCCGAACGTCACAGGCCAGCTCCACATGGGCCACGCCCTTGACCAGACCCTGCAGGACATCCTCGTGCGCCGCAAGCGCATGCAGGGATACAGCACCCTCTGGGTCCCCGGCACCGACCATGCCGGCATCGCCACGCAGATCAAGGTCGAGGAGAACCTCCGTGTGAACGAGGGTCTCACCCGCTACGACCTCGGCCGTGAGAAGTTCCTTGAGCGCGTCTGGGCGTGGAAGGAGCAGTACGGCGGCCGCATCATCAGCCAGCTGAAGAAGCTCGGCTCCTCCTGCGATTGGAGCCGCGAGCGCTTCACGATGGACGAGGGCTGCTCGCGCGCTGTGCGCGAGGTCTTCGTCAACCTCTACGAAAAGGGCCTGATCTACAAGGGCAACCGCATCATCAACTGGAAGTCGGATCGTAGCCATGTCGTTCTGTGAGCCAAGGAGTTGTTCGTGAGTATTGTCTTCCTAAGCCCGCTTGGCCTCCGACTTCTTCACGATGGACGAGGGCTGCTCGCGCGCTGTGCGCGAGGTCTTCGTCAACCTCTACGAAAAGGGCCTGATCTACAAGGGCAACCGCATCATC
>JAZSGE010000135.1:0-1725 GCA_045532575.1 Eubacteriales bacterium
ATAACATCACGACCGATGCCTAGCACACGGGCGTGCTCACCGGCCACGTCCTGAAAGAGATCGAGGACGGCGGCGGGCTGGAGCTGCATACGGCAGTCGAAGTCCGAGGTGCGAAGATAGAATTCCTTCTCAAAGCTTTCGTACATATCCTTACCCCTTCACCCTGCGGAACCAGGGGAGCTTCTCGATCGGCGTCTCGACCGTGTGGGTCTTGCCGCCCTCGTAAAGATTCCCCTCCTCGTCGCGCCACGTGCCCGAGGGGAAGATGATCTCCTTGCGGAAGGTCCCCTTGGTAACGATGGGAGCAACGAGGATGTCGTTGCCGAGCATAAACTCGTCATTCACATATTCGTAGCCGTGGCCGGGGTCGTTGTATTCGAGGCTGCGTAGGATCGGCTCGCCCTCGGTCTCGGCCTCGCGGACGAGCGAAAGGATCTCGTCTGCCAGGCGACGGTGGAGATCGGCCGCCGCCTTGACAAGTGCCAGCGATGCGGGAGAGAGCGCACGCCAGGGCGCCCAGGAGAACTGCATCATCGGCATCAGGGCGCTGGCCTGCGCCATACGGACAAACAGCTCCTCGTCCACCGGGAAATCGGGATCCTTGGCGTAGGTCCACTGGCCGCCACCGATCATATCGGGACAAAGGAAGGGGTGACCCGTCAGCCCCTGAAGGATCGAGCAGGGGAGGATGGTATTGATGCCCGAGCCTTCCCAGGAGTGGTTGCGGTCGCAAAGGCGCTGGATGGTGTTCTTGCCGCCGCGGCCGTAGGAATCCTTGAACTCGTGATATTCATACCGCAGACCGAACTCGTTCCAGGCGATGTTCATGGCGTGGGGGTCATGGTCATCGCGCGGCGTACCGTTCACCATATTCGAGGGGTGGTACATCCCGACCGTGCCGCCGTCAAACTTGAAGCCGTCAACGCCATATTCGCTCATCAAGCGGTCAAGGCGCGAGGCGAGGAAGCGGCGGTCACACTCCTTACGCATATCGAGGAGCGCCGAGTAGCCGTTCCACCAGAAGAAGAGGCCGGGGCGGCCCTCCTTGTTACGGATGTAGACCTTATCGTAGTCTTCCCCACCGCCGAGCGCCTTGATGATGCTGCAGATGAAGTCATGCCCATCGGGGCAGACGCAAGGTGTGACCCACAGCATCACGGTGAAGCCGAGGGCGTGGAGCTCGTCCATCATCGCACGGGGATCCGGGAAGCGAGCAAAATCGAATTCCCACTCGCCGTAGCGGCCGTGCCAGCCCTCATCAATGATCAGGATGCCGGGGGTAAAGCCGTTGTCAACGATATCGCGGGCGTAGCGGAGAACGCCCTCCTGGGTCGGGAAATAGGTGAACTCCATCCAGGTGTTATACTGCGCCGTTGTGAAGAAGCGCTCGGGGAGGCGCCGCCCGTCAAAGGGAAAGTGCGCACGCATGGCGGCAAGGTAAGCATCACGCAGGGTGGTGCCCGCCTCGGCGACGGTGACCTCCTCGCCCTCGACCGTGACCGTGCCATGGTCGAAGGTGATACGGAAGGGGTGCTGACTGTATATATAGCGTCCCTTGGTGGAAAGAAAGAGGGGCATCGTCTGATTCGGACAGCTTACGTTAAAGTCGTACGAGACCTCGGACCTCGCATCGAAGGGGTTCTCGGTCCCCTTGATGGTCGAGCCGCCGAAGAAGCACTCGCCGTCAAGCATTTTGATCCTGTATTCCATAACCGGTATCCTTTC